>JAJYKO010000316.1 GCA_021788565.1 Chloroflexota bacterium | reverse complement strand
AGAGCTCTACGTGACGGCTCCCCTGCTGGAGCGGCTGTCCGGCAATCCCGAGTACGAGGTTCTCCGTGGCCTCGGGCCGATGCGCCGGGATGACAGCGGTAACCTCTTGTGGGACTGAGCAAAGCCAACGTTCCACCCGTCGTTCCCGCGGGGGCGGGAATCGAGGCCACTGATAAGGCCGATGGATTCCCGCCTTCGCGGGCATGACGATGGAGGCTCGCCGTGAACCATGCCGCGTGGATCCTGAGCAGGGTCCTCCAGGCCGCCATCTTCTGGCCGTTCGACCGTCTGACACGCTGACCGATGACACGTCAGGGCATTTTCGTTCTCGCGCTTCCCTGGTCGCGGCTAGGCCCTCACCCGCCCTCTGGGACAGGTGATACGCGGAACTCCCTCTCCCTCTGGGAGAGGGTTGGGGTGAGGGTGGTGCCCCGGCGGCGGAGCACACGCGAGCGAGCGATGCTACTGGCTCAGCCACACCCCCGTGAAGTCGGGGATGCCGAACTCGGTGCTGAGACCCTGCAGCTTCTTCGTGATCACGTAGTTCATAGGAACCAGGTATCCCTCACCCAGGTATGCCTGGTCCTGGAGCCGCTTCAGCACCAGACCATAGACGGCCGCCCTCTGGGTCGGGTCTATGGTCTGGTCGGCCTTCGCCAGGAGACTGTCTATCGTGGGGTCCTTGATGTTGCTCCAGTTGCTCGGTCCGCCAGACCCGATGTTCGAGGGTAACATCGACGGGTCAGCCTGGCCGGGCGCGTTTCTCCAGAAGCAGCACTGGAAGTTCATGTCGTGGACGGTGTTGATCCAGGTGAGCCTCTCCATGGCCTTCAGCGTCGTCTTGATCCCCACTTTGGTCCACATCTGCGCCACGTACTGCCCGATGGTGGACTCGGGCTCGCGCTGGATCACGAGAAGGTCGGTCTCGATCCCGTTGGGATATCCCGCCTCGGTGAGCAGCTGCTTCACCTTATCGGGGTTGTACTGGTATTTCTCCACGCTGTCGTCGTAGCCGGCAAGTGCAGGAGTCCAGAAGGGGTAGTACTGCGGCTGGGCAAAGCCAAATCCCAGGGTCTTGGCCATCCCGTCTGTGAGAGCCACGCATTAGCGCGCACTGGCTCTCGAGCGCGCACAATAAAGCATACTTGCACCCACGCGTCAAGGACTCGCATCTCCTCGTTGCTGGAACGCCTCTTGAAACAACCGTGCATGAGTTTGGAGGAGGGGACGTGAGCGAACCAGGGGCAACAATCGAAGTCCGCGATCTGGTCAAGGTATACGGCGGCGGGACACGCGCGCTGGACGGGATCACCTTCGATGTGGCGTCGGGCGAGCTGTTCGGCTTCCTCGGGCCGAACGGCGCCGGCAAGACGACCGCCATCCGCATCCTGGCCACCCTGCTGCGGCCAACGTCCGGCACGGCAGGGGTGGCCGGCTTCGACGTGGTCACCCATCCCCACGAGGTTCGCAAGCGGCTCGGCCTGGCGATGCAGATGCCCACCCTGGACGCCTACTCCACCGGTCGCGAGACGCTGGAGCTGGCGGGGCTGCTACACCGAATGCCCGAGGCGGAGATCCGGCGCCGCGCGGCTGAGCTGCTGGAGCTGACGGGCCTCGCCTCGGTGGCGAAGAAGCTGACCGGCAGCTACTCGGGCGGGATGCGGCGGCGGCTGGACCTGGCGAGCGCGCTGATGCACCGACCTGAGGTGTTGATCCTGGACGAGCCGACGGAGGGACTGGACCCGCAGAGCCGCACCGCGCTCTGGGAGGAGCTGGAGAGGATCAGTGCCGCCGGCACGACCATGCTGCTGACCACCCACTACATGGAGGAGGCAGATCGCCTGTGCAGCAGGCTGGCGATCGTCGACAACGGGAAGATCGTGGTGGAGGGACGGCCGGCCGAGCTGAAGCGAAGCGTCGGCACCGACACCGTGGTGATCCAGCTGGAGCCCACAGGAGACGGCCTGGTGGCCAGGGTGCGCCAGCGGCTGGGAGACCTGGTGGAGGCCGACGCGGTCGCCCCGCACCCCTCCGGCATCAGTGTTGCGGTACCGAACGCCGGCGCCGCTATCCCCGCGCTGCTGCGGCGTCTGGACGGCGATGGATTGCGGATCGTGAGCCTGCAGATGCGCCAGCCGAGTCTGGACGATGTGTTCATGAAGTACACGGGTCGCCGAATCCGGGAGGAGGCCGCCGACCAGCCGATCATCGTGGGGTGGTGAGGGGGCCCACCGTGAAAGAATTCGTGTACGAGACGTACTATCTGGGCCTGAGGACGACGCGGCGCTGGCTGCGCGTGCCGTCCAACTGGATCAGCATTATCTTCTTCCCTCTCGTACAGCTCCTCCTGTTCAGCCAGCTCTACAGGGACGTGGTACAGCTGCCGGGCTTCGGCGGAGAGACGAACTACCTGGCCTACCTGGCGCCGGGGCAGATAGCCTTCGCGGCCATCCTGGCGGTCGGCTGGTCCGGCTACGGTCTTCTACTGGAGTACCGCTCCGGCTACCTGGACAAGCTGCGGGCCTACCCGATCTCCCGATGGTCGATCCTGACCGGCGAGATGGTGCCGCTGTTCTTTCAGTCGGCCGGAATGGCGGGCATCCTGCTGGGGGTGAGCTTGCTCCTGGGAGTGCCGATCGTGACGGGTGCCGTCGGTTTCCTGCTGATCCTGGCCCTGACCGGCGTCTTCGGCATCGCCCTGGCCGGCGTGGGCTTCATCCCGGCCCTGGTCACTAAGAGCGAGCAGGCCACGAGCACCATAGGCCTGCTGCTGGTGTTTCCCCTGGCGTTCATTTCCACAGCCTTCGTGCCGGCGGCGCTGATGCCGGAGTGGATGCGGTTGGTCAGCGCATGGAATCCGGTGACGTACGTCATCGAGGCCATCCGCGCGCTGATGGTGACCGGCTACGACTGGAGGGCGATCGGCTGGGCGCTGCTCTCGATGGGGATCATGGGAGTGGCCCTCCAGGCCGGCACCCTCTGGTCGTTCAACCGTCTGGCGCGCTAGGGGGTTGACGCGGGGGTCGCCATGCGGCATACTTCCCCCCGTGGCGATAGACCGGCGGTCGGTTTAATGCGGAAGCAGGGAGGAGGCGGGGCGTGGCACGGGCTGTCAAGGAGGAGGATTACGCCGCCAGGCGCAACGCTATCCTGGATTCTGCCCAGCGGCTCGTATACACAAGGGGCTACGAGCAGATGGCGATCCAGGACATCCTGGATGATCTCCGCATCTCCAAAGGCGCGTTCTTCCACTACTTCCGTTCGAAGCAGGCGCTGCTGGAGGCGATGATCGACCGCATGGGGGACGAGGCAGTGCGAGTCCTCACCCCTATCGTCGACGATCCGGACCTGCCGGCCCTGGAAAAGCTCCAGATCTTCATAGCCAGAGCGAACCGATGGAAAGTCGAGCGGAAGGACTTTCTGATCGCTCTGCTGCGGGTCTGGTACACGGACGAAAACGCCATCGTCCGCCAGAAGGTGTTCGCCGCGACCTTCCCGCGGGTGACACCCATGCTCACGGCCATCATCCGGCAGGGCATTCAGGAGGGGGTCTTGACCGTCCGGTATCCCGACCAGATCGGCGAGGTGGTCATGTCGCTCATGCAGGGACTCGGGGACAGCTTTTCCCAAACGCTTCTCTCGTTCGGTTCCGGCGGCGATACACCATCCCTCGAGGGCACGGTCGGTGCGTACACAGACGCGCTGGAGCGGGTGCTGGGGGCACCATCCGGCTCCATCACGCTGATCGACGCGGAAACGGTGCGGGAGTGGGTGGTATCGGCGAGCAACAATGCACAGGTCCTGGTACCGTAGGGCGGGGCGCTCTGCCCCGCCGCGAGATGATGGCGACCGGGCGGCGAGGCACAGGGCCTCGCCCTACGGCACCGAATTACGGCGCGTAACTGTTCCGTGGAGGCAGCGGTGGGCACCGGAACTACGATAGAGGAAGAAGAGGGAGAGGCGAGTAGCCCGAGCCCTGTGCTGCCACTGGAGTGGCCACGGCTCCTGGCGTATCCGTTCCCAGTCCGCAACGCGGTGCGACGCTGGCGCGGGATGCTCGGCATGGTGGTCGGGGTCGGCCTCGCCCTCGGCATGGTCCTGACCATGATGGGCATTCTGGGTACGGCCATGGACGCCATCATGGGCGATTTCGGGCAGTCGGGCGCCAATGTCTATGTCGTCGTCAACGGCGGCAAGCTGGTGCAGCTCAAGGCCGGCGACAACCCGGGCACCATCACCCAGGCTTCGGCCATCCTGTCCAAGATACGGAGCATGCCCGGCGTTCAGGGCGCTGTGGGCGTTCTCGCATGGTCGATGGAGGAGGAGCAAGAAGGGCCACAGGCGCGGAACCGGCCGGCACAGTTCATCCCCGCGATGGCGGTGGACGGGGATCCGACCGACATATCAAATTACCTGGTCATGCGCGAGGGCCGCTGGCTGCGCCGGGGCAACGAAGTAGTCCTCGGACCGAGCCTGGCCGCGAGCAAGTCGCTCAAGGTCGGTGATTCGCTGACGCTGAACAACCAGCAGTACGAGGTTGCGGGCATCGGCAAGATTCGAGGCTTTGGTGCCTCTGGCGACTCCGTCGCCTACCTCGACGCACAAACGCTCCGCCAGCGAGGCATTATCGGTGACATCGTGAACTATATCGCGGTCCAGACCACAGCGCCCGGCACGGTGATCAATTTCATCGGTGATTTCCCCGCTCTACGTGCCGTCGAGACAAAAGCGCTGGTCAACGAGATCAAATCCTCACCCGACTTTTCCTCGGCCAGCCTCACCTACTGGCTGATCGACCTTATCATCCTGTTCATCGCGGGGATGTTCGTCAACAATATGCTCGGGCGATCGGTAGCCGAGCGCCGCCTGGAGTTCGGAACCCTGCGCGCCATCGGGGTGCCGAGCCGGAGCATCCTGTTCAGCATCGCCGCGGAAGCGCTCTTCATCATCCTGGCATCGTACTGCGTGGGGTTCGTGGTGTCGCTGGTGCTGGGGACGGCGGTTAACGGGTTGCTTTCGCCCGCCTACGGCTTGCCTCCCATGTTCGGCGTTGACCCGACAAGCTATTCCGTCATCCTCGTGGTATCGATCGTGATGGGCTTGATCGCCGGCTTCTTTCCTGCTCGCGGTGCCACGAAGGTGGATCCGCTGGAAGTGCTGCGAGAGGCGTGAGGATGCTGGACCTGATCGCGGTCTCTCGCAGGTACGTCGTGGGCGACTCCGAGGTATGGGCCCTTCGCGAGGCGACGCTGCTTATCGATGATGGCGATTTTGTCAGCATCGCGGGGCCGTCCGGCTCCGGCAAGAGCACACTGCTGCAGATCATCGGACTGCTGGACCGGCCGACGAGCGGCACCGTCAGCCTGGACGGCGAGGATCTGGCCGGCCTCGACGACGAGGAGCGCGCGCGCCTCCGATTGCTCACTATCGGCTTCATATTCCAGCGCTTCCACCTACTGGGCGACATGACCGCGTTGGAGAACGTGGCGCTGCCGATGGAGGCGGCGGGCGTGCCGCCAGACGAACGGTACGAGCGGTCGGCTTCACTGCTGGACGAGGTCGGCCTCTCTGAGCGGCTGCTGTTCATGCCGGCGCAGCTATCTGGAGGGCAGCGCCAGCGGGTGGCGGTTGCTCGCGCCCTGGCAAACGATCCCAGGCTCATCCTGGCTGATGAGCCCACAGGGGAGCTGCACAGCGAGGACAAGGCGAAAATCATCGAGCTGTTCCAGCGGCTGAACGCGCAAGGTCGAACGGTGGTGGTGGTTACGCACGACCCGGAGGTGGCGTCGGCCGCTCGCCGCAGGCTCGAGATTCGGGACGGGTTCGTCACTGAGGTAACGGTATGAGGGAGGTCTTCGCCAGATGACTCCATTGGAAACACGGCCTGCACCAAGAGTCAGGGTCGCGGTCAAGCGAAAACGATCGCCCTCACGCCGGAGGTGGCTGATCTACGCCGGCATTCTCGTTGTGTTGGTCGCCGGTGTCCTGGTCTGGACTGCCGTGGGGGCTGGCAAACCCGCGGCAGTTGCACCCGCGCCCACGGCCGCCCCCACGCTCCTGGCCCACGGGACCATCGAGCCCGTGGCAGAGGCGACCATCGCAACCCTGAGCGGGGGTGTGGTGCGGTCCCTGGCGGTGAGGGACGGCGAGACCGTGGCCGCACAGCAGGAGGTCGCGGCGATCAGCTCGCCAAGCCAAACCGAGATCCTGGTGGCCCCGTGGGCCGGCACGATCATGGGGGTGAGCGCACATCTTGGCGACACGCTGATGCCTGGCGCCGCGGTGGCCACCATAGGGGATCTGAGCCAGTACCGGGTGGTGACCAACGACGTGGACGAGTACCTGATCGGCCAGATTTACCCCGGTCAGCCGGTGACCATGACAGTGGAGGCCTTGAACGGCCGCAAGCTCGGTGGCACGGTGGACACCGTGGCGCTGGCGCAGCAGACATCCAGCGCGGGCGTCGCCAACTACCCAGTCGTTATCCGACTGGACTCCAGTGGCCCCGACCTTCGGCCGGGCATGACGGTGCGCGTCGTCTTCACCCCCAGGGGAGGCCCATCGTAGGGACGGCCACCCTTCCGTATGCCGGCCGAGATTTCGAGGGGCGCGCCGTGTGGTA
>JAJYKO010000315.1 GCA_021788565.1 Chloroflexota bacterium | reverse complement strand
TGAACGCAGCCACCGATAAGGAGCTCACAGTCTACTGGTGCAAGGTACCGGTGCAGCACTTCGAACTCGCGATGGACGTCCTGTCCGACAACCTCCTCCACTCACGGCTGGACCCGGCCGACGTGGAGAAAGAGCGCGAGGTCATCATCGAAGAGCTGAACATGGTGTATGACAGCCCCGCGGACCTGGCGAACCTGATGATCGACGAGGTGGTATGGCCAGACCAGCCGCTGGGAAGGGATACAGGCGGCACCCGTGAGTCGGTCTCGCACATCTACAGGGATGACATGCTGGCGTACATGGGGGAGCACTACGCGCCCTCCGGCGCGGTGGTAGCAGTGGCCGGCCGCGTAACGCCTCAACAGGTCGAAGATGCCTCGCATCGCTTCTTCGGCGAGTGGAGGCCGGCTCCCACCAAGCCCTGGTTCCCGGCCAGGGACGGGATGGAGGGGCCACGGGTCTCCCTGAAGTCTAAGAAGACCGAGCAGGCAAACCTGTGCATCGCCGTGGACGGTCTCTCCTCAGAGCACCCCGACCGCTACGCACAAGACGTGATGAACACGATCCTTGGCGAGGGGATGAGCTCACGGCTTTTCCTTGAGCTCCGTGAGAAACTGGGGCTGGCCTACGACATACACTCCTACGTCAATCACTTTCGGGATACGGGATCTCAGGTGGTGTTCGCCGCCGTGGATCCGCGTAAAGCTAACGAGACCATCACCGCAATCCTGGCCGAACTCGCGAAGCTCCGGGATGGCATACCGGAGGAAGAGCTATCCAGGGCGAAGGAGTCGATGAAGGGGCGGCTGCTCCTCAGGATGGAGGACTCCAGGGCGGTCTCGTCGTGGACCGGTGCTCAGGACCTGCTCCGAAACACCATAATGACGGTCGAGGAGGTAGTCGGTCTCATCGACGCCGTCACGTCGGAAGACCTCCTCAGGGTTGCCAACGAGATGTTCGTTACGAAGAAGCTGAGGCTCGCCATCGTCGGGCCCTACCGCAGCGAGGGCCGTTTCGCGAATCTTCTTTCCTTATGACTGCATAGCTGCTTCATCGTCTCTCACACTCTGCTGTACTACCGTGTAGCGTGGCCCCGCGCTTTCTTTTCTATGTTAGCCATTGATCCGAATAGCCACATCCGTGCGGCCATCGCGCCGCCGTCTACCGATGGCTCTATCCGCTACTGGATGGTACCCCTTGCTCCTCTGCGCTGGACACTTGAGCTGAGGCGATCTGGAGACGCGGACCGGTGCGACCACACGAGATGTTAGAATCCATGGGAAAGTCGGCACACTGATCGAGAGGCTGGGACAAGGCGATTGGAGCAGCACCGAAGCATAGCGAGAGCGGTATCTCTTGACCTTGGCGGAACCCGTTTCAGGGTCGCGGTTGGCACCGATGAGGGCAAGATCGAGTGGCGAGTGTCCAGATCCACTGAGGTCACGCGTGGCCTCGATGCCGTGCTGCAGAGCCTCTTCCAGGCGATCGACGAGGCCATCGCCGTGGCCGGCGGCGCCTCGATGGTAAATGGAATAGGCGTGGCGGCACCGGGGCCGCTGGACCCATGGACGGGAGTGATCGTCAATCCGCCGAACATGCCGGGCTGGACCCGGGTGCCGCTCAAGCAACTCTTCGAGGATCGCTACGACGTTCCGGCGACGGTGGTCAACGACGCCAACCTGGCCGCGGTTGGCGAGCATCGGTACGGGGCAGGACGTGGTCTGAAGGACGTGGTGTACGTAACGGTGAGCACCGGGATCGGAGGTGGGGTGATCATCGATAACCAGCTATTTCTCGGCCACAACGGCTTCGCGGGTGAGATTGGCCACATCACCGTCGACATGCACGGCGAGAGGTGCGCGTGTGGCAACATCGGATGCCTTGAGGCGCTGGCCTCCGGGACCTCGATAGCTCGCCACGCAAGAGAGGCTGTTGCCGCTGGTGAACGCACGGCTCTCAACACCATCCAGCCCGACCTGATCACAGCCAAAGACGTCACAGACGCCGCTTACCGAGGCGACGAGGTTGCTCAACGATTACTTCGAGAGGCGGGGATTTCTCTGGGGGTCGGCATCGTGAACCTCGCGCACCTGTTCAATCCGGAGCGGGTCATCCTAGGAGGAGGGGTCAGCCTCAACGCCGGCCGGATCCTCTGGGACGCCATCCACGCGATCGTGCGGGCGAGAACCATGGCGCCATGCCTTCGCGATCTCCAGGTAGTGCCAGCCAGCCTGGGAGACGATGCCGGCCTTCTGGGCGGAATCGCGGTCGCATCGAAATGCTGACCGAGTTGCGAGCGTTCGGACGTATCGGATATGCTGTGAAAAGACGCGAGTCTCCATTCCGCGTATCCCGCTCATTCCATATTGATCGAAGTGGACTACCCATATGCCTGTGGACCAGCTCATAGCTGAAGTCGATAATCGAATCGCCGCCCTCATGCCCGACGCCCAGGATACTCTCCCATTCTACGGACTGCTCCGATATCACCTGGGCTGGGTTGACGAACAACTCCGCACAGTGAAGGCAGATGCCGGGAAGCGCATCCGCGCCAGGCTCTGCCTGCTGGCGTGCGAGGCGGTAGGTGGGGACCCACGCCAGGCGCTTTCGGCCGCGGCGTCGGTCGAACTGGTACACAATTTCTCGCTGATCCACGACGACATCCAGGATCGGTCCGAGTACCGGCGCCACCGTCGAACAGTGTGGGCAGTGTGGGGAGGGCCACAGGCCATCAACGCCGGGGATGTCATGTTCGTGCTGGCGCAGCTGGCGTTGGTCGGCGAAGAGCAAGCGGCCCCCCGGGTCAACGTTAAGGCATTCCAAGCCCTCAACCACGCCTGCCGCATGCTTTGCGAAGGACAGTACCTGGACCTCGACTTCGAGCGTCGCCCGACGATCACCCTCCCGGACTACTACGGCATGATCGAGCGAAAGACCGCGGCGCTACTGGAGGCGTCCTGCCGGCTGGGTGCGCTGTACGGTGGGGCAGGCGATGACGCCGTGGCTGCCATCTCTGCCTTCGGCAAGCAGCTTGGAATCGCGTTTCAGATGCGGGACGACTACCTTGGGATATGGGGAGATCCAAAGGAAACGGGAAAGCCCGCTGCAGATGACGTGGCGAGCAAGAAAAAGTCGCTCCCTATGCTGTTTGCCCTCCAGACCGCCGTTTCAGCTGATCGCGACGCCCTTGCGGCCTTCTTCTCGCGGTCGGAGCAGGCTTCCAAAGGCGAAGTGAATCAGATCCTGGGTATACTGGATCGATGCGGGGCGGCAGATCACACCGCGGCTGAGGCAGCCAGACACAGCGCCCTCGCCCTGGAAGCCCTTTCGTCGGCGGTTCCAGAGACACCCGCCAGCGCGGAGATGGCGTCTCTCTGTCGCAGTCTGGCAGGTAGAGCCAGCTAGCACAGTGCCCCGCCCCCACAGTTCCAATTCCCTCTGTCAGAGCGCTAGAGCAGGCGCTCGAACAGCTCGTTGCTAAGCAGCACCCCGCGCTGGGTGAGCTTCAGCCGGCCATCCGCCCGAACCAGAAGGCCGGCATCCTCTCCCCACAATAGGGCCTCGCCGTAGACATCGTCCGGGCTTCCCCCATGGCGCCTGGAGTACGTGTCGAAGGACACTCCCTCATCGAGCCTGAGTCCCAGTATCAGTGTCTCGCTCGCGGATCGCCGCGGGTCCTCAACTTCGTCCTCGCAGAGGGGTATCTTTCCTTCCCGGGCCCCGTCCATGTAAGCCCTGACATTCGGAAGGAGCTTGTATCTTCTGCCTGCCCAGTAGCCGGCGGCTCCGGCGCCGATCGCCAGGTACGGCTGGTTGCGCCAGTAGGTGAGGTTATGGGCCGACTCATGCCCCGGCAGCGCCCAGTTGGAGATTTCGTAGTGCCGGTATCCGGCCGTCGAAAGGAGGTCACGCGCCAGCTCGTACATAGCCACGACCTCCTCCTCCGGCGGCAGCTGAAGCGTTCCCCTGGACACGCCGCGATCGATCGGGGTACCGGGCTCGACCGTGAGCATGTAGCAGGAGAGATGGTCTACTCCCCACTCCACCACCGTCTGGAGGGTGTCTCGCCAGATCGATAGGTCCTGCAAAGGAATACCGTAGATCAAGTCCGCGCTGACGTTCTCGAACCCTGCTTGCCTGGCCGTCCGAAGAGAAACCGCCGCTTCCTCCGCGGTGTGCCGCCTGCCGAGTAGTCTCAGCAGCCGCGCGTTCGCACTCTGCACACCTACGCTGAGCCGGTTGAAACCGGCCCGACGGAAGCCAAGCAGGTGGTCGAGATCCATATCCGTGGGGTTCGCCTCGATCGTCGCCTCCGCTTCGGGTTGAAGGCGGAACCTTTGGCGACACCCGTCGATTAGCGAAGCGACCTGCTCCGGCAACATGATGTTGGGAGTTCCCCCTCCAACGTACAGGCTCGTGGCCTGAACTGGAGGAGACATCTCGATCTGTCGAGTCGCCGCCGAAACGTAGCGATCGATGAGGTGATCGAGGCCGGTGAACGTGTCGAAATCGCAGTAGGTGCACAGGTGCCGGCAGAACGGGAAATGCACGTAGATAGCTGCCTCGCCAGAGCCATCAGGCTCGTCGAGGTTGCTTACCGGTTCGATGTAGCCGACTACTGGATCATGTTCTCGCGTTGTCACACTAGAATCCTAACCGGCGCGGCTGTGAACTCGCAAGGCCGGCCGTCTTCCGGTGGTCAATTTGACGCTTTAGGGCACAGATGCTACTGTTCTGGAAAGGTATGGGAAATCGGCGGCCCGCTGAAGTGGCCGCGACGCAAGGGGGCAGCTTTGAAGCGGACAGCCACATGTGGTCAGTTAAGAGCTAGCGACGCTGGGGCCGTGGCGGTGTTGCAGGGCTGGGTTCATCGCCAGCGAGACCATGGAGGCATCATCTTCATCGATCTTCGCGACCGCTACGGACTCACGCAGGTCGTCGTCAACCCCCAGATTTCTCCGGCGGCTCACGCAGTCGCGGCTGAATGCCATTCCGAATACGTGATCGAGGTCACCGGAAAGGTGTCTCTGCGCCCTCCGGGTACCGAGAATCGCACGCTTTCCACGGGCGAGATCGAAGTCGTGGCGGAGTCCGTCACGGTCCTTAATCCATCCCTCACGCCCCCGTTTAGCGTCGCCGACGACACTACCGTGGACGAGGCGGTGCGGCTTCATTACCGCTACGTGGACATCCGAAGGCCAGAGATGGTCGCCAACCTGACCCTCAGGCACAGGGTGATAAAGCACATCAGGGACTTCCTCGACCAGCGCGGGTTCCTCGAGGTAGAGACTCCGATGCTGATCAAGAGCACCCCGGAGGGGGCGCGGGACTACCTGGTGCCCAGCCGCGTCCATCCAGGTGAGTTTTACGCCCTGCCGCAGTCTCCGCAGCAGCTCAAGCAGCTACTTATGGTGGCCGGAATCGACAAGTACTTCCAGATCGCTCGCTGCTTCCGCGACGAGGACCTGAGAGCCGACCGCCAGCCGGAGTTCACCCAACTCGACCTGGAGATGTCGTTCGCTTCGCAGGAAGACATCCTCGACCTGATCGAAGAGCTGTTCATCACCATGGTCGAGAGCCTGACCGACAAGCGAATGATAAAGCCGTTCCCACGGCTTACCTACGCCGAGAGTATGGCCAGGTACGGCAGCGATAAGCCGGACCTGCGGTTCGAGATGCCGATGGTGGACATCTCGGACATCGCCGCGGCCACCGACTTCGAGGTGTTCAAGCGGGCTGTGGCCGAGGGAGGCCAGGTGAAGGCGATCCGCGCCCAGGGGGCTGGAGGCTACAGCCGCAAGCAGTTGGACGATCTGGTCAGTTTCGCTCGCAGCTACGGAGCCAAGGGGCTTGCCTGGGCGGCCGTCGACTCCGAAGGGATGAGGTCCTCGTTCACGAAGTTCCTATCCGATGGACAGATCGCTGCCATTTCGGACCGCACCCTGCTTGGCCCTGGTGACCTGCTCCTCGTAGTCGCCGACAAACCCGGTGTCGTCGCCGCGTCGCTGGGTGCTCTGCGCGTGGAGATGGCGAGACGCCTGGACCTGCTGGATGAGAAGCTTATGGCCTTCGGATGGGTGACCGACTTCCCGCTGTTGGAGTGGAACGAGACGGAGGGCCGGTACGACGCTACCCACCATCCGTTTACCTCGCCGAAGCCCGAAGATCTGCACCTGCTGGAGACCGATCCGCTCAAGGTCCGAGCCGACTGTTACGACGTGATCTGCAACGGAGTGGAAGTGGGCAGCGGGAGTATCAGGATCCATCGCCCAGACGTGCAGGAGAAGGTGTTCCGGCTCCTGAACTACACTCCCGAGGAGATCCACGCTCGGTTTGGACATCTTCTGGAGGCGTTCAAGTACGGCGCCCCGCCGCACGGCGGGATCGCCCCCGGCATCGACCGGCTGGTGATGCTGCTGGCCGACGCCAGGAGCATCAGGGACGTGATCGCGTTCCCGAAGAACCAGGCAGCAATGGACCTCATGATGGGTGCCCCGTCGCCGGTGGATGACAAGCAGCTGAGGGAGCTCAGCCTGGCCGTCGTGCCCCCGAAGAGGACGTAGGAGCCGCCTCCCGGCGGCGATGGTCCATGTGCCCGACGGGTACGCGGGCCGGCAGAGCCGCCGGCCCCTACAAATCG
>JAJYKO010000314.1 GCA_021788565.1 Chloroflexota bacterium | reverse complement strand
GGAGATGGATGCACGGCTGGCCGCGGCCGGCGCACAGGTCCGCCTGCGCGAGGTAATGGCCTCAGTTCCAGGGGATATCGCCGCTGTCACTCGGGCGAAGGAACGTCTTGACGAGCACGTGGGGACGGCGCGGGTTCGGGCGGAGGCGCTGGCTGAGCTCACCCCCCGGGGTGGCGACGTCGGAGGGCAGGGCGACTCCCTGGAGCGGCAGATCCGCGACCTGGAGCGGGCACATCGAGTGGATCTTGAGTTGGAGCGCGTCAAGCAGGAGGCGCTGGCCGAGAAGGGCGTGAGTGTAGCCGAAGAAGGGAAGGAGTAGACCGGAGATGATGTGCGGTCACGGGCCCGGGCTGCTGTTGCGACTGGCCGAAGATGCGCTGGCTGAGAACCGGCAGCGGCGGGGGGTCGCATCGCCCGCGATCCGGCCCGAAGGCGAGCGCATGGTCGAGGAGCTGCGCCTGCTCTATGCGAGGGGTGATCTCGACCGAGAGACCTTCGTCGAAATGCGGGGCCTTGCCGAGAGGGGCGAGTTGACCCGAGCTGACCTCTTGGAGGTGCGGCGTCAGGCCGCGGAGGCGCGAGCCCTGGAGTCACCCGAGGCCAGGGAGGCCGGTATGTCCCTGGTCAGGCTGCTGCGGCAGGAGAAGGCGCTTGAGCGAGCGAGGAAGGATTCGGAGGCGACAGCCGGGCGCCTCGAGGGGCAGATCGCGGACCTGGAGGCGGAGGCCGGCCGCGACGAGGCTGAGGCTCGCAAGATCGTCCTGGTGGACGAGGCTCGGGCTCGTTCGTTCCTGGAGCACCGAGAGTCAGTGCTGGAGCAGACGCAGCGGCTGCGTGAGAGCATCCAGGGGCTGCGCCAGGACATACAGCGGATGGACGATCTGCATCGGCAGTTGAAGATCCAGGAACAGGAGTTGGAGGCCGGGCGGGTGAGGGCGCAACTCGGCGAACTGGAGCGGGAGATCCGGGGTGGCGCGGGGCTGAGGTGAGGACGGCGCCAGGCCCTGCTCACCCTACGCCACCCGACTGATCCCGGCGTCGGACTGCGGCAGCAGAATTCATGGCAAAGGGGTTATCAACCATGCAAGGCAGAGACTTGCCGGTTGCCCTCGGGGCGGTGGTGCTTATCGTTCTCTTCCTGGGTCTGCTGAGTGGAGGCACCATGATGGCCAGATGTGTTGCCTAAAGGTTCGCGTCGCGCTTCTATGCGTCGCTGCCGCCCTGGCGGTCGTGGCCTGCGCGCGCTCGGATGACCTACAGGTGGATCTGAGCAAGCGCGCGGATCTGCCCGGCGTGCGAGCCTCCAGGGAAACCGAGGGCTCTTCCGCCTCCTCCTCGCCGTTACGTGTCGCGGTGACGGGGCTCTTGACCCCCGCGGAGACGCTGAGCGGCTACACTGGCTTCCTGACCTACCTGGAGGAAGGGCTGGGGCGGCCCGTGAAGCTGGTGCAGCGAGGAACCTACGCCGAGCTCAACGCTCTGATGCAGACCCGGCAGTTGGACCTGGCACTGGTCTGCCCGCTGCCCTACATCCAGGGGCACCGCGCGTTCGGCATGGAGCTGCTGGCAGCGCCGGTGCATCGCGGCCGTCCTGCCCACTATTCCTACCTGGCGGTGCCTGCCGACAGCGCTGTCACCACCCTGGAGGACCTCCGGGGGAAGACCTTCGCCTTCTCCGACCCCAACTCCCATTCCGGCTGGCTGGCACCCGCCTACCAACTCGCTCTGCAAGGGCAGAGTCCGGACAGCTTCTTCGGCCGGTACGTCTTCACCTACCACCATAGCGAGAGCGTCCGGGCGGTGGCCGATCACCTGGTGGACGGCGCCGCGGTGGACAGCCTCGTCCACGACTACCTGGTCAGCACGGATCCCGTGCTCGTCGACAAGACAAAGGTGGTTGCCCGTTGGGGGCCGTATCCGAGCCCTCCGTTCGTCGTGCACCCCGACCTGGACCCCGGCCTGAAAGAGCGCCTGCGCCACCTCCTGATCGGCATGAACGAGGACCCGCACGGTCGGGAGGTGCTCGGGAAGCTGCAATTGGACGGCTTCGCGGCGATTCAGGACAGCGCGTACGACCAGGTCCGCGAGATGGATGCGAGGGTGAGCGCCGCGGGCATCGTCAGGAGATAGAAGCGATGCTGGGCCGTTTGTGGACCCGTTTCTGGTCTCGGGCCGGCGGGGTGAGCATCCTGGCCAAAATCATGGGCATAGTGCTGCTGGTGGTGCTTGCCCAGGGGCTGGCCGTGGCCTGGTACGTCAAGACCAACGTGGCTTCCACTCTCGAGGGGGAGCTGGAGTTGCGCGGCACCGCTATAGCCATGGGCCTGGCGACCCGCGCGGCCGACCAGATCCTCACGGACAACCTCTTCGAGCTCCACAGGGTTGCCCAGGATACCCTTCGGGCCGACGGAGACGTGCGCTACGTGTTCATAGAGGATGCCAAGGGGCGGGTTTTGGTCCACACCTTCGGCAGTGGATTCCCCGTCGCCCTCCTCGGCATCAACCAGCCGAAGGGCAGCTCCCCACAGGCAGTGAAGCTGAGCACGGAGGAGGGTCGACTCGTCGACGTTGCCGTCCCCGTTCTCAACGGCGAGGCCGGCAGCGTTCACGTTGGCATGTCCACGGCTGACGTCGGCGCGGCCATAGGCAAGAACACCGAATTCATCTTGCTGATCGCCACCCCCCTCGTCCTCGTTCCCGGGCTGGCCCTGGCGTACCTACTGGCGACCATCATCAGCCGCGCCCTCCGCGGTGTGGTGAGGGCGGCCGACGCCGTCGGTCGGGGCGACTTTGCGCAACCGGCCCCGATCTGGGCCAGGGATGAGATCGGGCACCTGGCGGTCGCCTTCAACGAGATGAGGGATCGGCTGGGTGCCTCTCACCAACAGCTGCTCCGCCGCCACCGGGAACTCTCTCTGCTCAACGCCACTGCCCGTGCTGCCAGCAGCTCTCTCACCCTCGACGACGTCCTCAGAGGCGCGCTCGAGAAGATCTGCGAGTCGATGGAGATGCAGATTGCACACGTCTGCATCCTTGGCCAGAGCAAGGGGCTCATCTCCTTCGTCTACCTCCACAACCCGCGGCCCACGTTGATACGCGAGGGTACCTACCAAGGACCCTCCGCCTGCCCCTGCGCCGAGGAGCTGGCCGGAAGCCCCTATGTGGAAGGCGCACCGTCCCAGCCGTGCCCCGTCGCCGACGGAAAGGCGTCAGACCACTTCCCGAGCGCTCAACCATGCATCTGCCTCCCCCTGCGGGCCAAGAAACGCCTCCTGGGGGTCATGCACCTGGCCCGGCGAGGTGATTCGCCCATTGCACCAGAAGACATCCAGCTCCTCACGGGGGTCAGCGAACAGCTTGCCGTGGCGGTGGAGAACGCCGGACTGTGGGAGGATCTGAAGGAGAGAGAGGCGGTGAAAGGCCAGTTGCTGGAGAAGATCATCGTCGCCCAGGAGGAGGAGCGGCGACGGGTGGCCCAGGAGCTTCACGATGAGGCCGGGCAGGCGCTCACCGCCCTGCTGGTGGAGCTACGCGCCCTGGAGCTGACGGACCCCAGGGACGGACTGGAGGCCAGGGTCGCCGAGCTGCGGGCCCTGGTAGCGGACTCCCTGCGGATCGTTCAGAACATCGCCCTGGAATTGAGGCCCAGCATGCTGGATGACATGGGGCTCCTGCCGGCCCTGCGCCGTTACATTCAGACCTACGCAGATAGATACGGTCTGCGTGTGGATTTCCAGACCAGCGGCGTGGAGGAGTTGCGACTCCAGCAGGCCGCGGAGACGACCATCTACCGCATCCTCCAGGAGGCCCTCACCAACGTGGCCCGCCACGCGTCGGCAAGCAGCGTCAGCGTTGTCCTGACGCAGCGGGACCACCAGTTGGTGGGCATTGTAGAGGACGACGGCAGAGGCTTCGACGTGGGGCAAGCGCTGGGGCGCCGCGAGGCGAGCCTGGGCATCGCCGGCATGCAGGAGCGGGCATCCCTAGTGGGAGGGCGCCTGGCCGTGGAGTCAAGACCCGGCGAAGGCACAACCGTGTTCGTCGAGGTGCCATTGGACGCCAACGTTGTTGGGGGTGGCTTCGGTGAGTAAGATTCGCATCCTAATCGCGGACGATCATGGGGTGCTGCGGGCGGGTCTCAGGGTCCTCTTCAACTCCCAACCCGATATGGAGGTGTGCGGCGAGGCCGCCAGCGGTCGCGAAGCGATCGCCAGGACGGCGGAGACGCTGCCAGACCTGGTTCTTCTGGACCTGAAGATGCCCGAGCTGGGCGGCAGCGAGGCGATGGGCCGCATCCGGGCCGCTCACCCTGCCGCTAGAGTCCTCGTCCTAACCATGTACGATGATGAGAGCTACCTGAGGATGGCTCTGGATGCGGGAGCTTCGGGCTACGTCCTCAAGGCAGCCGCGGACATCCAGCTCCTGTCAGCCATCCGAGCCGTCCACGGAGGCGGCGTCTACCTGGACCCGGCCCTCGGCCGCGCCGTGGTGGAGGGCTATCTATCGGCCAGAGCCGATCCCGAGATGCAAGCTGCTGGAAAGCGGAGCGCCGCCACTCTGAGCGAGCGGGAGCGCGAAGTCATTCGGCTCTTGGCCCACGGCTACACCAACCAGCAGATCGCCGAGAAGCTATTCCTCAGCGTAAAGACGGTAGAGGGCTACAAGGCCCGCGTCTGCGAGAAGCTGGGCCTTCGTGGCCGCGCTGCCCTGACCCGCTATGCCTTGGAGAAGGGCCTCGTCTCGGATTCGCCTTAGCCCTCGAAATGCCCGCACCTACCCGATCCCTCCGTTTTCCCCAGGGCCCAACCCCTTCCTCCAATGACTCCTGCCGCCTGGCTCCGTGGCAATAGGGTTTTCCCCGTCAACGGCTATGCTCATCCAGGGGTTTCCCCGCTACAACACACCGCGTGGACATGCCAAGATCCCACGAAAGCAATGAAGCCATCTATCTGAGGGGGTATCGCCATGGCTGACAAAAGGGCAGAACCTGGCCACGAGGCGGCCGGGGCGGCGACGGATGGCCAGCGAAAGCTACTGGATCGTCGCGGCTTTTTGAGGGGGCTGGGAATTGGGCTTCCCGTCCTGGCAGGAGTTGGCGTAAGCCCCCCGTCGAGGGCCGAAGCCTCCGGCATCTCGCCGGCCCCGCCCTCTCCCCTGTCCCAGCTCGACTCCGCGGAGCGGGATCTCGTGATTCGTCTCCAGAGAGACCTGGAGCGCGCGCTTCAGAAGCCGGTAGAGCAGCGCAAGTGGATAATGGCCATCGACCTTCGGAAATGCACGGGTTGCAACGGCTGCGTCAACGCCTGCCGCTCCGAAAACGCCTTGCCGCCGGGGGTGGTCTACCGGGTGGTGATCGAGGAGGAGACGGGTCGCTACCCCAACGTGAGCCGAAAGTTTCTCCCCCGGCCCTGCATGCAATGCGACAACCCTGCCTGCGTTCCGGTGTGCCCGGTCGCGGCGACCTACAAGCGCCCCGATGGGGTTGTGGCTATCGACTACGACAGGTGCATCGGTTGCCGGTACTGCCTGACGGCCTGCCCCTACGGCGCCAGGACCTTCGACTTCGGCGAATACTACACCAGCGGCACGCCGGCCATGCAACCCTACGAAACCAAGCGTCCCTCCTTCGACTACGGCGAGGCATGGACCCGTCAGGGTACGGGGTCACCGATCGGCAACACCCGCAAGTGCCACTTCTGCCTGCATCGAGTCGAGCAAGGAGTATTGCCCGCCTGCGTCACCACCTGCATCGGGCGGGCCACAATGTTCGGCGATGCCAACGACCCCCAGTCGTTGGTGTCTCAGGCCATCTCCCGTCCAAGCGCCCACAGGCTCCGGGAGGAGCTGGGCACCCGGCCCAGCGTCTATTACTTGGAGTAGGAGGCAAGAGGTAGCGATGCAAACGGAAGCTAATCGCGAAAACGTCGCGGTCAAGGTCGCCTTCTATGGCATCGTGGCGACGCTCGCGGCGGTCGGGGCCGGAGCGGCCGCCCAGCGGTTCGTGGAGGGCCTGAAAGTCACGGCTCTTTCCAGCACCATGACCTGGGGTCTGTGGATCGCCTTCTACATCTTTTTCGTCGGACTTTCCGCTGGCTCCTTTCTGCTCTCCACCATGATCTACGTGTTCAACATGCGCGGCCTGGAACGGGTGGGGAGGCTGGCCCTCCTGACGGCCGTGTTGGCCCTGGTGGGGGCCCTCATCTTCGTCGGCATGGATCTCGGCCATCCGGAGCGGTTCTGGAGGATCGTGGCCAACTGGCACGGCACCTCCGTAATGGCTATCGAGTTCGCCCTCTACCTGTTCTACATCGCCCTCATGCTCGTGGAGCTGTACTTCCTGATGCGGCTCGACCTGGCGGCTGCCGCCTCCAAAGGCGGAGTTCGGGGAGGGGTGGCGCGGTTGCTATCCTTCGGCTTCCGACTTCCCGCGACCGCGGAGGGCTCCTCAACCGCGGAGGGAACAGCCATGAAGGTCGCCAAGGTCTGCGGGATCATCGGCATCCCTACCGCCATCGGCGTCCACGGGGGCACCGGGGCCATCTTCGCCGTCTCCATCGCCCGGCCCTACTGGAACAGCGGGCTCTTCCCTGTCATGTTCGTCGTGTCCGCCCTAGCGTCCGGCTCGGCCCTCGTAACCCTTCTGTACGCC
>JAJYKO010000313.1 GCA_021788565.1 Chloroflexota bacterium | reverse complement strand
CCAAGGAGAATGCGGGCCGGCTCCGCCCTAGGGCGGAGCCAGCCCGGCGAGGTGGATGCAGATGAACTTGCGGCCCGCGCTGGTGAACCCGATCAGCCTCCTGGGCACCGTCATGGCGGTCTTCTCCCTGGTCATCATCGTCGTGCTAGCGGTTCTTGGCGCCACCGGCGCGGTCGCCAATCCCTACACTGGCATCCTCGCCTTCATGGTCGGCCCGACAGTCCTCGTTATCGGGCTGATCCTGATCCCGATAGGCATCATTTTGGAGAGACGCCGGCAGGCCAGGTTCGGCCTGGTTGCCGCCACGTTCCCGGTCCTCAACCTCAACGACCCCGGGCAGCGCAAGGGCATCATGATCTTTTCGGGCCTGACGGCGGGCATCCTGCTGCTTATGACCGTGACCACCTGGGGAGCGGCGGGCTTCATGGACTCCACCGAGTTCTGCGGCAAGGTCTGCCACCAGGTGATGCAGCCGGAGGACGCCGCGCATTCGGCCTCCCCTCACGCGAGGGTGGAGTGCGTGAGCTGCCACATCGGCCCCGGCGCCCCATGGCTCGTGAAATCCAAGATCACGGGCATCAGGCAGGTGGTAGCGGTTGCCCTCAACAACTATCCTCGCCCCATCCCCGCCCCCATCACGGACCTTCGCCCCAGCAGGGACACCTGCGAGCAGTGCCACTGGCCGCAGCAATTCTACGGCGACCAGCTGGTCAACTTCGTGAGCTACGCCGAGGATCAGAAGAACACCATGACCTCTCAGCCGATGGTGTTCAGGGTAGGTGGCAGCGCACTGGGCACCGGCATCCACTGGCACACGACGGCGAAACTCACCTATCTGCCCTTGGACGACAAGAGGTCGGTGATCGGCTGGGTGCGGGTGGTGAAGCCGGATGGCTCGGTTGACGAATACGTCCTCCCCGACAAAGAGTACGAGGTAACCCCCGAGCTTATCCAGAGTAACCAGCGCCAAATGGACTGCATCGACTGTCACAACCGGGCTGCCCACAACTTCGGCGATCTCGGAGGTGCGATGGACAGCGCGATGTCGCAGGGGAACATCAGCCCGGCCATTCCATTCATCAAGCAGCAGGCGATGCAGGCCCTGGGCAACCCCGGCGCAACGGTGACCGACGATCAGTACCAGCAGACCCTGAAGCGGATCGACGCCATCGAGCAGTACTACCAGACACAGCAGCCCCAAGCGTACGGCCAGTATGGGGCACAGATCAAGCAGGCCGTCGCCATGATAAAGAACATATACCAGAGCTCGGTCTTCCCCAACATGGACGTGACGCCAGCGACCTATCCGGACTGGGCGAGCCACGCGGGCTGCTTCCGCTGTCACGGGAAGCTGGTGGGCATCAAGGGCGCGGCCACGGGGAAGACGATCAGCTCGTTCTGCCTCGACTGCCACTACCCGACTCAAATCGCGACGCCGCCCCCCGCGGCGGCACCCGCGGGCACCACCCCATCCCAGCCGCAGACGGTGCCGGTTCTGCCGCCGGCCGTTCCGCACCAGGTCCAGGGTCGAGAGCAATGCACCGCGTGTCATGCGGTTGGCGGAGCAGCCCCCACGGGTCAGCCTGCCGATCACCAGGGGCGAACCAGCGACACCTGCCTTGGATGCCATCCCGTCTCGCAGACCTCGGCGCCGCAGGGAGCAGCCACTATTGGGCCGGCCGCCTCGCCCACCGTTGCACCGTCCCCCGCATCCGCAACACCTGCTGTCCCAGCCCCCACCCAGGCGGCGCCAACCGCCGGGCCGGCCGCTCGACCCACTGCCGTCCCCGCAGCAGCTCCAACCGCCCCTCCCGCGCAGGCCGCGGTGCCGCCGGCCATTCCCCACCCCATTCAGGGCAGGGAGCAGTGTACTGCCTGTCACACAGTGGGTGGCCCCGCACCCACCGGATTGCCGTCAGATCACCAGGGTCGCACCGCTGCCACCTGTACGGGCTGCCACTCACCAACTTCATGATTATCGGCCGCCTTATGCACATCTCGGCGAGGTGCGGCGATGGTCGCCCGAGGTAATCGCGCCAGCTATTCTGGCGCCTCCCGAAGATCGACGTGCCAACCACGAGGGGAGGCACGCCTTCAGTGTCTGAGATCGATGGGCTCGGCATAGGAGGCATCGGCCTCGGCCTGGGTCAGGACTCCGTCCCGCACCAGGGCCGCCAGGACGTTCTGCTGGCGCTGCCTGGCCAGGTCGAAATGCTTCGTAGGGTCGTAGGCAGAGGGCGCCTGGAGCAGCCCAGCCAGGAGGCTCGCCTCCGCCCAATCCAACTCCTCCGGCGACTTGCTGAAGTACCCCCTGCTGGCCTGGGCGATACCCCAGTACCCGTCGCCATAGTAAACGCCGTTCAGATACATCTCCAGGATCTCAGCTTTCGAGTAGCGAAACTCCAGTTTGATCGCGAGCCCCGCCGTCAGCAGCTTGGCTCCGAGGGTGTGATCGTCCTCCACGTACAGGACCTTCGCCAACTGCTGCGAGATGGTGGCACCACCCTGGGGCGAACCAGTGGACAGGGTGGACCAGGCAACCCGGAGCAGGCTCACCGGGTCGATGCCGTGATGAACATAGAAGCGTCGGTCCTCGATGGAGACGACCGATTGCGCGACCTTCCCCGGCAGCGGCAGACCGGTGTCCGTCCCTTCGTGGGCACGGAGCACTTCGGCGACCCGAGCTTCGGCGTCGCCCACATCAGGCAACGTAGCGAGGGCGACGAGGGCCGCAGCGGCGCCGAGAAGGGCCGCGATGATGGCGGCCAACAGTAGAGCTTTCAACCCCTTGCCTCTGCTTGCCCAGTTCTCCGGTCGGGCAGCTCACAGCCCAAATGGTGCATCTGACAAGTCTATGCGATCCTTGGGTTCGAGCGGGCCAGTTTCCACGCTTCCCACCAGCTCGTGGCAAGGAGGGGCGCGATCAGCACGAAGATCCATTCTTGCGGGGTGAGGGAGGTCACTTTCAAGGTGTCCCTGAGAACCGGCACGTTGGCAGCAAGCACCGCCACCGCGACCGCTCCTACTCCCCACATCACCATGGCCGGATTGGAGAGAGGGCCGAGGGACAGGAGGGGCTGCCACTCCGAGCGCATGTGAAGCGCCAGCAGCACGTGGCCCACCATCCAGGTGGCGAAGGCGAGGCTCTGGGCATGGACGGGCTCGGCTCCTTGCGAAAACGCCCACAGGTAGATCGCTATCACCGCCGCGCAGAGAGACAACCCTCCCGAGAAGATCCCCGCCTGCATCGCTCCGTCCATGAAGGGATGTTTCGGATCTCGGGGTGGACGGGCCATAACGTCGCCCTCGGCTCGCTCGGTAGTGAAGGCCACCGAGGCTCCCAGATCCATGAACAGCTCCATGACGATTATCTGGATGGGGCTGAAGGGCACAGGCAGATGGAGAAGCACGGCGATGAGAGAGCTGGTGACCAGGGCTACCTTGGCCGCCAGGTAGTAGCGGACGGCCTTCCTCAGGTTCTCGAACAGCTTGCGGCCCTCTCGGACCGCCAGACCGATGGTGGCGAAGTTGTCGTCCGCGAGCACGATGTCCGCCGCTTCCTTCGCCACATCGGTGCCAGTTTGCCCCATGGCGACCCCGATGGCGGCCTCCTTGAGGGCTGGGGCGTCGTTCACGCCGTCCCCTGTGACCGCCACCACCTCACCCCGGGCCTGGAGCGCCCTCACTATCCGGAGCTTGTGCTCCGGAGCGATGCGGGCATAGACCGAGACCTCGCCGACCGCCGACACCAGATCGGAATCGCTCATGGTTTCCACTTGGCGCCCCGTGATCACCCTTTTCCCATCGATGCCTACCTCGGCGGCGATGGCACGAGCGGTCGCGGGGTGATCTCCCGTGAGCATCAGCACCCGTATTCGGGCCGAACGCAGCTCGTTCAGGGCGGCAGGCACTTCGATCCTGGCAGGATCGGCAAGCCCCACCAGGCCAGCCAGGATCAGATCCGACTCACACTCCTCGATGTAGGGCAGTTCCGCGGATCCGGGCGAGAGCCCCTTCTTCTGGTGTGATGGGAGGAGCTTGAAGGCGAGGGCAAGTACCCTGAGCCCACGGCTTGCCATGGCCTCGGCTGCCGAGAGCGCGGCGGACCTCGACTCTGAATTGAGTTCTGACTCCGTCTCCCCGGATGTCTGGCGGCTGCACTTGGCGATGACTGCCTCCGGGGCCCCCTTGACGGCAACGAGGAGCCCTTCACTTCTGGAATAGGCCGAGGATGAGAGCTTGCGCCGGTCGTCGAAGGTGAACTCGACGAGCGGTCCCCTGCCGCGTAAGGCCCTGAGATCGCGTCCGCTCCTTGTTGCCGCTTCGAGCAAGGCCACATCGGTCGGATCGCCAACGAAACTCTTCTCACCGTTGGTATGCGCTGCAGTCGCGTCGTTGGACAGGACGCCCAGATCTAGAACTTGAAGAACAGAGGGGTTGCGGCCTGCGTCCGAAGCCGAAATCGCTTCCGTCCCGCCCGTGAGCCACACCTCGGCAAGGGCCATGTGGTTCTCCGTGATGGTGCCAGTCTTGTCGCTGGCGATGGCGGAAACACTACCCAGGGTCTCCGCAGCCCTGAGGCGCTTGACGATGGCGTGCCGTCTGGAGAGCTGGAGCGAGCCGAGTCCGAGGACCACGGTGATCAGGATCGGCAACTCCTCGGGGATCGTGGCGAAAGCGAGGGTGAGGCCCGTGAGGACCATCTCCCGAAGGGGCTGGCCGAAGAGGAAACCGAGGACGGGAACGAGAACGGAGAAACCGAGAGCAACCCAGACCAGGTAGCCCGCGAGCTCCCGCATCCCCAACTGGAGGGGAGTACGAGGCTCCCGGGCTGCCCTTACCAGACCGGCTATTCGTCCTATCTCCGTCACCATACCAGTGGCTACAACCACGCCACGACCCTTGCCCGACGTGACCAGGGTTCCCGCGTAGGCCATATTTGGCCGGTCGGCCAACTCCGCGTCCTCGGGCACGGCTTCGACCGTCTTCGACACAGGGGAGGACTCGCCGGTGAGGCTCGATTCGTCGATCCAAAGCCCCGTTGTCTCGATGAGCCGGAGGTCTGCCGGCACTCGCTCTCCTGGAGACAACAGTACGAGGTCTCCGGGAACGAGAGCCTTCGCGTCAAGGCCCTGCTGGACACCGTCCCGCACAACGGGGGCAACCGGCGAGGCCAGACGCTGGAGGGAGGCGATGGCGGCCTTGGCCCTGTACTCGTTGAAGATCTCGATGAGGGAGATGCCACTGATGATGAAGAAGATGGCGACGGCGTCCCGCAGCTCCCCCCAGAGGGCGTAGATCACGCCCACGGCCAGGAGCAGGAGGATCATCGGCTCGGTCACCTCTTCTTTGGCGACCTTCCAGAACGTGACCTGGCGCTCTTCTATCAGACGGTTGGGACCAACCGCTTCCAGTCTGCATTGCGCGGTTTCGCCGGACAGCCCCATCTCGGCATCGGTGCCAAGAGCGGCCAGCGTGGCCGCGACGTCCGAGGAGTGCCAGGAGCCGGGAAGGGGCCGCTGGGCTGGGTCTTGGACGTTCTCAGGCATCGGGATTGGCGTCCGCGTCGTTATCGTCTTGGCTCTCTTGAACACCCTCGTGCTCGTAAACGCGGCGGTTGAACCCTGCCAGCATCTTCTCTCCCTCCGCGAGACGGGCTTCAGCCTCCTGGCGCCCAGCAGCCTCGAAGAAGTCCCGAGCCGCGACCCGTCCCTGCCACTTCCTCAGCTTCTCCCAGTCCGCATCCATGTCCTCCAGTTCCGCGAAAGTGAACTTTTCCTTGCGGGTCTCCCGTCTGATCTCGTCCTCGAAGCGCTCCTCGTTCTCGACGACCTCGGCGTACTCCTCGCCCCTCGCCCGGTTGAAGCCCTCGATGGTGCGCTCCTCCCAGGCGAGGCTCGGGGAGGTCGTTGATAGCAGGCTCGACTCCCCGCCCATCTCCTGGATCTTGTCCGATAGCTTCTGGAGTTCGGCTTCAGCTTGGGCGGTCTTCGGAAGCAGCCAGACCGCCTGCTGTAGGTGGAGGCAGCCGAGGGCCTTCACCTGACGCCAGACGTAGGTGCGGATACGGGTCGGCTCCTGAGGGACCTTGTAGGCCAGTAACAGCCACTGGCGAAGGGCTCGATTTTCCATGCACACCCTGCTTCTTGACACAACCGTTGCATGTAACTGTCGTCACATACTAGACCTGCCGCATTGATTTGTCAACTCGCTGAGCGGGCAGGAATCCTGCTATAGCTGTCGTTGGCACACGTTGGGATATCCCTCGTGCGCGATATCCGTCGGAGGAGCGGCAGAAAGATGATCGACAGGAAAGTGCTGGCCGCGCTGGGTGGGCTGACGGCAACGGCACTATTGCTCACCATATGGTTCAATGTCTTGGGATCTCACTTCTTCACCGAGGGAGACCTCTCCACTGGAGAGCTTCTCTCAGCCAACTGGTGGCATCCCGTGCTGCGTCTAGGCACCGTGTGGCTGTGGCTCTTCGTGGTCACCTCTTGGGGGGGTTGGGTACGTTTCGGCTCGTGAACTGGGTTCGGCACCAGACTTCGCTGCACTGATATCCGCGCCTTGGCTCGGGGCGACGGGCCTCGTCGCGTCCCGCGGCGGTCAGACCTGCCTGCCCCGTCCTACGTTGTCCCAAGCGAGGGCTTT
>JAJYKO010000312.1 GCA_021788565.1 Chloroflexota bacterium | reverse complement strand
GCGATCAAGGTCGGCTTGCTTGCCCCGCTGAGTGGTCCGAACAAGACATTCGGCGTGTCGACCGAGAACGCCTTTAATCTCGCCGTAAGCGAAGCCAACGCCACAGGCAAGGTAAAGATCACGACCGACATCAGTGACGACAAGAGCGACCCAACCGAGGGCGTCAATGCCGCCACCAAAGAGATCACCCAGGACCAGGTAAAGGCGATCGTCGGCCCGGTCACGTCGAACGTGGCAATCCCGGTCTCGGACCTTGCTGAGAGCAACAAGGTTGTGATGATCAGCAGCACTGCCACTAACCCCCAGGTTACGGTGGTAAACGGCAAGCGGAAGGATTACGTCTTCCGCGCATGCTTCATCGACCCGTTCCAGGGACAGGTGATGGCTAAATTTGTCTCGAGCAATCTGAAGCTCAAGACCGCCGCGGTCATGTACGACAACTCGAACGACTACAGCAAGGGTCTCGCCCAGTTCTTCCAGGACAACTTCAAGAAGGACGGGGGAACCATTACCAACTCAGAGGCGTACAACACCAATGATACCGACTTCTCGGCGGCTCTGACGAAGATCGCGGCCAGCAAGCCGGACTTTCTGTACCTGCCCGACTACTACCAGAAGGTTAGCCTGATCGCGCAGGAAGCTCGGCAGAAGGGGGTTACGGCCGTCTTCGGTGGCGGGGATGGTTGGGACTCCCCGGACCTCGACATGAAGGCAGTGGACGGCGGCTACTTCAGTAACCACTACAGCGCTCAGTCGACTGCGCCTGAGGTGCAGCAGTGGGTCTCCAAGTACAAGGCGAAGTACGGCTCCGAGCCTGATGCCCTCGCGACACTGGCCTACGATGGCTCCAACCTCCTGATCAACGCGATCGAGACCGCGGGAAGCAGCGACCCGACCAAGATTCGTGACGCCATGCAGGCCACGAAGGATTTCCCGGCGGTGACTGGTAAGATCAGCTTCGACAAGGATGGTAACCCTGTTAAGAGCGCCGTGATCATTCAGATCAAGAACGGCAAGCAGAACTTCGTCACGAACATAGCCCCATAGTTTAGGGATGTCGAGGGGGCGGGAAGCTCGAAAGAGCTTCCCGCCCCCTCAGTCGTAGGGGCGGCGGCGGCACCCACACCTTCAGAGGAGTCGGCAATGGACCTGACATATTTCGCCCAGCAGGTGGTGAACGGCCTCCAGCTCGGCCTCGTCTACGCGCTGATCGCCCTGGGCTACACCATGGTGTACGGCATTATCAGGCTGATCAACTTCGCCCACGGCGACGTCTTCATGGTTGGCGCGTTTGTGGGCTTCTTCGTAATTCGCGGCCTGGGCAGCTCTGGCCTTGGTGGCTGGGTGCTCATTCCGGCGCTCCTTCTGGCCATCATCGTCTGTACAGTCCTGGGAGTGGCGATCGAAAGATTCGCCTATCGCCCGCTCCGGAGCGCACCCCGAATCGCATCCCTCATCACGGCCATCGGCGTCTCGCTTTTCCTGGAGTACGGGACCAGTCTCAGGTTCGTGTTTGGTCCCGACATCCGCATCTTCCCGCTGCCAATCGCCGTGACTAACGTGATCCACATAGGCGACCTGACAATATCCAACATTCAGGTCATCGTTCTGGTGGTAACGCTGCTGTTCCTGGCGCTGCTTCAATACGTTGTATTCAGGACCAAGATGGGTCTTGCGATGCGCGGGGTCTCCTACGATTACGACACCGCGACTTTGATGGGCGTCAACGTGGACGTCGTGGTATCGTTTACGTTTGCTTTGGGATCTGCCCTGGCCGCGGTGGGAGGCATTCTGTACGCCATGGCTTATCCACAGGTGCAGACTTTCATGGGGTTGATGCCTGGCATTAAAGCGTTTGTGGCGGCGGTGCTGGGCGGGATCGGGATCATCCCCGGCGCAATGCTGGGAGCACTCATCATGGGTCAGGCAGAGGTGCTGACAGCGGCCTTCATCTCCACCACCTGGAAGGATGCGGTGGCCTTCGCTATCCTGATCATCGTATTGATGATCAAACCCACCGGGTTACTGGGCAAGCGCGAGACCGATAAGGTCTAGGAGGCACGATGAAGCGGCCTGAGGCGCTCTACATCATCGCGGCGGTAGCAGTTGCCGCCGTCATACAGGTGCTGTTTTCAGCCGACGTGGTCAACGGGTACTGGCAGATGATCTTGCAGTATGCCTGCATCGTCACGATCGCCAGCCTGGGGCTGAACATCATCTATGGTTTCAACGGTCAGTTTTCGCTGGGACACATCGCCTTTTACGGCATCGGCGCATACGCGGCCGCACTGATCACAAAGGAGTGGACCGGGGACAACCTGCTCGGGTTTCTGTTCGCGATCATCGTTGGCGGCTTGTTGGCGGCGATCATTGGCTTCCTGATCGGGATGCCCATCCTTCGGCTGCGGTCTGACTATCTTGGGATCGCGACCCTTGGGTTCGGTTTCATAGTCAAGGTCTTCTTCGACAACGCCGACCAATTCGTTCCCGCGATGGGAGGGGCGCGCGGCATGACGGGCATCCCTAAGCTGACCAGCTGGCCATGGGTAGCGGCGGCTACCATTCTGGCCATCATAGTGATGCGGAACTTTCTGTACTCGAGCCACGGCCGCGCCACTCTCGCGATTCGTGATGACGAGATCGCGGCCTCTTCCATGGGCGTCAACACGACGAAGTACAAGACGACTGCCTTCGTAATGGGTTGCTTCTACGCAGGTGTGGCTGGTGCCCTGTACGCTCACCTGTACGTCTTCCTCCATCCGAGCGACTTCGACTTTGTCCAGTCGATCAATCTGCTCTTGATCGTGGTGCTGGGTGGTCTGGGGAGCATAAGCGGCACGATTATCGCCTCCTTCGGCTGGACGTTCCTTCTCGAAGGGCTGCGAGTCATTCTTCCGCAGGGCATGTTGGACTATCGATACGTAATCTATCCGCTGCTGCTAATAGTCGTGATGCTCATGCGTCCGACAGGGCTGCTTGGTGGGACGGAGTTCCCATTCCTGAAGGCTCCCAAAGTCAAGAGAATCGAGAAGAGGCCACGAAGTGCCGCTGCTGAAAGTCAGTAACCTAACCAAGAGTTTCGGCGGCCTCAAAGCCGTCAACGACATCTCCTTCGAGATCGAGCCGAGAGAGTTGATGGGATTGATTGGGCCCAACGGCGCGGGGAAGACGACGGTCTTCAACCTGATCACCGGGCACTACGAGCCCACCAGCGGAGACATCCTGCTGGACTCGAAAAGCCTTCGTGGGGTCGCTCCTCATGACGTCACGAAGCTCGGTATCGCGCGGACCTTTCAGAATATCAGGCTCTTCAGCGGTCTATCGGTACTGGATAACGTGAGGGTAGCATTCAACTGCCGTGTCAAATATGGCCTCACTCAGGCTATGCTCAGAGGGCCGGGTTTCGGGCTGGAAGAGCGGAGGCTGACCGAAGAAGCGCAGGAGCTGCTGGCTCTCTTCTCGCTCGACGCAAAGCAGGATGAACTGGCCGCGGGCCTGCCTTACGGTGAGCAGCGCCGGCTCGAGATAGCTCGCGCTCTCGCCACGCAGCCTCGCTTGCTGCTGCTGGACGAGCCGGCTGCCGGCATGAACCCGGCCGAAGTGCGCACTCTGATGGAGTCCATTCACTTCATTCGGGAGCGGTTTAATCTGGCGATTCTGCTCATAGAACACCAGATGAAGGTCGTGATGGGGATCTGCGAGCGGATCGTGGTGATGGACTTCGGAGAGGAGATAGCCGAGGGAACGCCCGCTCAGATTCAGGGGAACCCGAAGGTTGTCGAGGCGTACCTCGGGAAGGGGGTGGCGTGATGCTACTCCAGGTTGACGGCTTGAATGTGTTTTACGGGGCCATCCAGGCTCTCAAGGGTGTGTCGTTCGATCTGGATGAGGGGGAGATCGTGACCCTCATCGGCGCCAACGGTGCCGGCAAGAGCACAACGCTCAAGACGGTCTCAGGAGTGATGCGGCCCAAGGGCGGGAGCATCAAGTTCAAGGGAGCCGACATCACTAGTCGTTCTCCTCACCTGATCGTGTCCGACGGCATAAGTCACGTTCCCGAGGGTCGCAAGGTGTTTGCCAACCTCTCGGTGCACGACAACCTGTTGCTGGGCGCGTTTACGATTAACGATCGCAACCAGGTTTCACAGAATCTGGAGCGAGTGTTCGCCCGATTCCCGCGCCTGAAGGAACGGATAAAGCAGCCTGCTGGCACGCTCTCCGGTGGCGAGCAGCAGATGCTGGCGATGGGGCGCGGGCTTATGTCCTCTCCCAAACTGCTGATGCTCGACGAGCCGTCGATGGGGCTGTCGCCGATCCTGGTTCAGCAGGTGTTTGACATAATCCAGGAGATCAACAAGGCCGGCACAACCGTTTTGCTCGTGGAGCAAAATGCCTTCATGGCACTGTCCATTGCCTCCCGGGCCTACGTGCTCGAGACGGGGGAAGTAGTGCTGTCCGGCGATGCGGCGAAGCTGCGTGAAGATCCTAAGATCCGCGCCGCCTACCTGGGAGACACGATCGAGACTTAGCAGGGGGGCAGCTGTCAGGGGACCGGGATCCGGGGGCGAACGGAAAATGACGAAGGCGGACTGGAGCCACCGCTTCCGGCCCGCCTCTTCTTGTGTCCTCTGTTCCCTACTTGTAGCCGCCTCGCATCTTGTTGAAACAGCTGGAGCAGTACACTGGCTTGTCGCCACGAGGGGCGAACGGCAGCAGCGCCTCCCCGCCGCAGTTGGCACACACCGCGGTATAGACCGGGCGAGTCTCACGTTCCAGCCTGCTCCCAGTTCTGCCCTCAGAGAAGCTGCCAGCAGATCGTTGCGCCCTGTGGGATGAGCGACAGCTCGGACATCTGGCTGGATCGTTGGAGAATCCCTTGCTGGCGTAGAACTCCTGCTCCCCTGCCGTGAAGGTGAACTGCGCGCCGCAGTCGCGGCAGGTCAGCGTCCTGTCGGTGAAGGACATGGGTGAACTCTCCTTGACTTACACTGCAACCGGCATCATCGGCATCGTCTCTGGGCCACAGAGCGACAGCTATCGTGTTGTCTCAGCAACCGGTGGCATTGCTTGGGACACCGCGGCCCGCACCAAGACCTGGGAGAGCAGCCTCAACTCCAATATAGCGCAATTCCCGGTAGGGGTCTATAGCTTTTGGGAGCTCAACGAAGGAAACTGGTGGCACGAGACTTGCGCGCATTCAAGTGAGTCTTGGTAGCGTTACAGCTTCCGGGGCGTATCTGGATTGTGTTGAGAAGTGTGAGGTAAGTAGAATGGCCAAGCGGCTGTACGTCGGGAACCTTCCGTACACGGTTGCCGACGACGACCTTAGGAGCCTGTTTAGTCAGGCGGGCACCGTCGAGTCCGCGCAAGTGATGTCGGAGCGAGATACTGGCCGGTCCCGTGGATTCGGCTTTGTGGAGATGGCTACCGACGCGGATGCGGAGAACGCGATCCGCATGTTCGACGGGTACACAATGGACGGCCGGCAACTTAGGGTGAACCCAGCGATGGCGCGCGAAGAGCGTGGTGGGACTGGGTCTCGGCGTGGAACTGGGTTCGGGTACTAGCCGCTTCGGCGGTTTCTGAGGCGTCTATCCCAGCAGCACTCGCAGTTGGCAGCTGGTCGCAGATTCGGGGGGCCGTACCATACGATGCGGCCCTCCGTGCCACCGTGATAGTGGAGACTTCGGCAGGCACCTGTTCTCACAGAACGATACCCTAGTTGGCAGGCTTCTCGAGCTTCAACTCGTGCAAATGGATGGCGCTCTTGTCGCCATGGTCCTGCTGGAGAGTCCCCAGCTGATCCGGCTTGAACTGACGGAAGCCGATCCCTGACTCCTCCTTGAGACTCTGATAGGCTTCTTCCAGCTCGTTCTCATATGGAGCGCCCACCTGGTAGACGATTTCCTTGATGCCTGCCTGGATGGATTCCTTCAAGCAGCCGAAGCAAGGACGGTAGGTGCTGTAGAGGATGCCGCCTTCGACAGCAGTGCCATGGCGCGCAGCGAGGAGGATGGCATTCGCCTCGGCGTGGACGCAGGTGCAGGTATCGTATCCCTGACCCGAAGGGACCTCCGAGGCGCATCGGAGACAGCCGCCCTCGAAGCAGTTGCGGACTCCCATGGGCGTGCCATTGTACCCCGTGCTGACTATACTTCTGCCGACCACGATTATGGCGCCGACCTTGCGCCTGGAGCAGTTGGCACGGCTCGCAACGTGGTGCGCGATGCCCATGAAATACTCATCCCAGCCGGGTCTATCCATTTGAATTCTCCAGGAGGCCTAACTGCGACGCCGGCCCCGCGGCATCTGCCGGCTGATCTGTTGAGCCTGCTTGACCCGCCCCAGTGTGGCGAGGACGCCGAAGAATGTGCCCACAAGAAGGAACACCACGGCAACTGGAACCGCGCCGAGCAGGTACGCCGCTACAGAGACGGCGAGCATGATGACCTGCAGCCAGGTGTACTGGCCGGGCCTGGTACGTCCGGGGAGTCTGTTCAAATTCCACCTCTCGGCATCATTATAGCAGTAATGAGTGATGAGTAATGAGTGCTGAGTAGGAAGGCCGCTCATCACTCATTACTCGATTCAGCCTTCGCCGGCGGAGAAGCCCGGTTCCGTCATGGCCTCGGGATTCAGCAGGTGATCGAGCTCCTCT
>JAJYKO010000311.1 GCA_021788565.1 Chloroflexota bacterium | reverse complement strand
CAGCACGGACGTTGGCCCCGTCATCAACTCGCGCCAGCTTCAGAAGATCCACGAGTACACGGGGATCGGCGTTCAGGAAGGGGCGAGGCTGGTCACCGGTGGTGAGATCGCGCGAGACGGCGATCTGGCGAAGGGGAATTTCTACCCACCCACCATCTTCTCGGGCGTCCGGCCGAACATGCGGATTGCCCAGGAGGAGATTTTCGGCCCCACCGCCGCGGTCATACCGGTCGACAGCCTCGAGGAGGCCATCCAGGTCAACAACGATACCCGATACGGCCTCTCGAGCTCCATATATACGCAGAACGTCAATAGGGCGTTCCAGGCGATTCGCGACGTGACAACCGGCATACTTTACGTGAACGCCGGCACCATAGGCGCCGAGATCCAGTTGCCCTTTGGCGGGACCCGCGGCACTGGCAACGGACATCGCGAAGCTGCCTGGGCGGCGCTGGACCTTTACACCGAATGGAAGTCGGTGTACGTTGACTTCTCAGGGAGGCTGCAGCGGGCCCAGATCGACACGGCGGAATAATCCTTACGTGGGTGCCTGCCCTGGCATCGTGTTGGAAGATCAACCCGGCAAAAAACTGCTCCAACCTGAAGCGCTGAGTAGAACAACCACAGGCTGGTTTCGACGCGTACCCAACGATCTCGAGGGTGGATGAACCCACCCTCCCGAGCCCGCAAACTTGCAAAGTGCGGAGACCCTCTGGTAAGATAGCTCCCGTTTCCGCGTGAATTTCCGTATCTGGGTTTTCCAGCTAGGGGTAACTTCCATTCCGCTCGTAAGGTTCCTCCCACAAGACAAGGCAGTCGATGTCGCGGCTGGCAGCAGCCTGCTGGATGCGCTCAAGGCATCCGGTGTCGAAGTTGATATCCCCTGTGGTGGTCAAGGCCGCTGCGGCCGGTGCAAGGTTCAGGTTGCGGCAGGCGCGGTCGATTTTACAGCCACTGCACTCATAAAACCCGCGTTGGCGGCGGAAGGCTGGGTTCTGGCCTGCCAGAGCGTCGTCACTCAAGATGCGACGATCGTGGTCCCTGCCCCGAGGGGGCGCGAAGTGCCGGTTGGTGAGGCTAAGGCCGATCGCATCGCGCTACCGGCCGGTTGGCAGGACCAGATTGAACCCGCTGTGGGAGCGGTGGCCCTCTCTATAGAGGCACCAAGCCTCGAGGACAACACAGACGACCTAAGCAGGCTGCGCAGGGAGCTAACCAAACAGGGCGTCAGTAAACTTTCGGCGGGGCTCGACGCTCTTCGTCAACTCCCCGAGACGCTGCGGAGCGCAAACTGGCAGGTGACGGCCTTCTACGACAACGCGGGCGGAGACGGATCTAACCGCCTCATAGGAATCGTCCCCGGCGAGCAGACCAATCGGCTTTTTGGCGCGGCAGTCGACATTGGCACTACCACCGTGGTGGTTTACCTGGTGGACCTGAAAACAGCTAAAGTCCTCGATGTGGCTTCTGTCTACAACGCTCAAATAGCCCGCGGCGAGGATGTCATCTCCAGGATCATATACTCCCTGAAGGGGGACAACCTTCGGGAGATGCAGCATCTGGTGATCTCCACGATCAATGGGTTGCTCGCCGACGTGCTCAAGAGGTCGAAGGTAAAGCCAGAGGAGGTTCTTCAGGTCATGGTGGCTGGAAATACCACCATGAGCCACCTTTTCCTCGGCATAACCCCCAAGTACGTCAGAGAGCAGCCGTATATCCCAGCCGTGAATCACTATCCCCCAATCCCGGCTCGCGAGTTGGGCATCGACGTCAACCCCAACGCGCTCGTCATCACTCTCCCCGGGGTCGGCGCCTATGTCGGCGGGGATATCACCGCTGGCGTTCTCAGCTCCGGCATGTGGAAGACCGATAAGCTGACCATGTTCATCGACGTGGGCACGAATGGCGAGATCGTGCTGGGCAACAGCGACTGGCTCATCACCTGCGCCTGTTCGGCCGGGCCCGCCTTCGAAGGCGCGGGGGTGCAGCACGGCATGCGAGCAACTCGTGGCGCTATCGAGAAGGTGGAGATCGACCGATCGGATCTGGAGACTCGCTTCCATGTCATCGGCGACGTTGCCCCACTGGGCATCTGCGGCTCTGCCATGATCGACCTTCTGGCCGAGATGTTCCTGTCTGGCATCGTCGACAAGGGCGGCCGGATGAACATGAATCTCGGGACGCCGCGGATTCGGCAGGGGGATCACGGCGGCGAGTACGTGGTCGCATGGAGTGGGGAAACGGCCGAGGGCCAGGACATCGTCATCACCGAGGTGGACGTTAACAACCTGATGCGGACCAAGGCCGCGATCTATGCAGGGTTCTCGGTGCTGCTGGGCAGCGTGGGGATGTCGTTCACCGACATAGAGCAGGTGCTCATTGGCGGAGGTTTCGGAAGGTACATCAACGTCGAAAAAGCCATTCAGATCGGCTTGTTGCCCGACCTACCGTGGGATGTCTTCCACTATCTCGGCAACACCTCGGCCCTGGGCGCCTACTCGTGCCTGGTCTCAAAACAGGCAAAGGCGGTAACCGAAGAGGCAGCCGGAAAGATGACTTACCTTGAGCTTTCCGCTGACAACCGTTTCATGGAAGAGTATATCTCTGGCCTCTTCCTTCCCCACACGAACATGGAGGCGTTCCCGTCGGTCTCGGCGCTCTTGAGCCAGCAAGAAGCAAAAAGCTAGAAATTAGAGCTGTGTCACTCGATATCGCTGCCTGCTATTCACTCGCCCCATCCAGATCGACTATCTTGACAGTGCCCACGTACGGCTTGCTTTGGTAGCCCGTGAGGTGGTCGAGCTTCTGAACTGTGTCCGCCATTCGTTCGGAGGCATCGATGAGCTGCTGCAGATATGGGGTCAGGTCGCCTCTCGAAGGATTGCGCCTGCCGATGAGTTCCGCGGTGCTGATTATGATGGTAAGGGGCTGGTTTAGTTCATGAGCGACGGCGCCGGCCAGTTGGATGGCGGTTTCGTCTCGCGCCGATTTCGCGGCCAGCCTCTCGGCCCGTCGATTGAACCTAATGATGACGACTGTGCCGGCGATGCCGAATAGCCAGGCAGTACCTGCCACCACTCCGCGAGAGGCGGTGGTCGATAGGCCCGGTACTAAGATATCGTGGATGAACACCCAGACAGTGAAGGCGGTGAATGAGACTATGGTCATCGTCCACAGACGAAGAGTGAAGGTCATATGACTCCCTATGATGGTTAATTGTAAGCGATGATAGCATCTCCGTACGGCGTGCACAATTGTGCGCTGGCGCACGATCACCGAGGGAGTCGCGAGAACTCAGTAAGGAATGAAGGTCACTCACGACTGCCTTGACAACAGGCGGAGAAGCTTTATACTACTCTTAGCTTTGTAAATCCCCTCTTGTGGTCCGGGCGCCCCGGAAGCGCCACGCCTTTGGGTCGGTTCAGCCTGCGGCAGTGAAGCGGGGAGCAATTGGTGCCCCTGCCCACATCGCAGTCATAAGGTCAGTCTCATAGAAAGGAGTCGAAGAAGCGTAGGTGCTTCCTCAGCCACCCGAAGCTGGGTGGGAAGCATAGGGACAGAACCGGTGCAAGGCTGTGGAATCCCTCACGAGACGCAAGTACAATCACCTGATGCCTTTGTGGTTAACGTTGTCACTTCTTTGCTACCCCTGTTTGTTGCTCTCGGGGAATCAGAGTGTGCTGGCATGCATGCGCTTCGAGAGTCGAGAAGGTGCCTTGTTGCCCGTCAGTGCGGACAGCTAACAGTAAGGAGAGGACTATGGGTGATCTAGGCAAGTACGTTCTCCCGGCCGTCGTTCACGTCAACGGACACGACAAGACCATCAACCCCGCCGGCGCTGAAATGCTGGAGATCGCGAGTGCCAATGGGTACTCAACGGCCTTCAGCCGAGCGGAGAGCATGAAGCCTTGTCCAATCGGTGCCGAGGGCGCCTGCTGCCGGGTGTGCTACATGGGACCTTGCCGGTTGGTCGGCAAGAACGCGGAGCTTCTGACCGGTATCTGCGGGGCCACGCTGCCGACTATCGTGGCCCGCAACTTCGCCAGGGCGGTGGCGGGCGGCGCCGCCGCGCACTCTGACCACGGCCGCGACCTCGCCATGGCGCTCATCGCCGCGGCCAAGGGCGAGGCCCCGGGCTACGAAATCAAGGACCTCACGAAACTGATGGCCGTTGCCGAGATTCTGGGCATCAAGGTGGGCGCGCGCACAAAGGAAGAGATAGCCCTCGATGTAGGGAACAAGGCCCTGGCCAACTTCGGCCAGCAGACCGGAGAACTTAACTACCTATCGCGTGCTCCCAAGAAGCGGCAAGAGATCTGGCGCAAGAACGGGGTCAGTCCACGGGGCATCGACCGCGAGATAGTCCAGATGATGCACTCCACCCACATGGGCGCCGACCAGGACGCCGACCACATTCTGAATCAGGCTGTCCGTACGGCCCTCGGTGACGGATGGGGCGGCAGCATGCTGGCCACAGACATCTCGGACATATTGTTCGGAACCCCCAAGCCCGTCCTGAGCGAGGTCAACCTTGGCGTGCTCAAGGAGGACGAGGTCAACGTTGTCGTCCATGGCCACGAGCCTACCCTTTCCGAGATGATTGTCGTCGCTTCCATGGACCCAGAGCTCATCGCCTACGCTAAGACCAAGGGCGCGAACGGGATCAACCTGGCCGGTATCTGCTGCACCGCCAACGAAATCCTGATGCGGCACGGCATCCCGCCCGCGGGCAATTTCCTGGATCAGGAGCTAGCCATTCTGACGGGCGTTGTTGACTCGATGGTCGTGGACATTCAGTGCGTGATGCAGGCGCTGGTTCCGCTCGCGCAGCAGTTCCACACCAAGATCGTGACCACGTCCCCCAAGGCACATATCGAAGGGGCGACTCGCGTCGAGTTCCACGAGAACAAAGCCGTGGAGACAGCGAAGCAGATCGTTCGCGATGCCATCGACAACTTCCCCAACCGGAAAACGAAGTCTCACATCCCGAAGCAGGGATCGGATCTGGTGGCTGGCTTTTCGCACGAGTACATCGAGTACATGTTGGGTGGGCGGTATCGCGGTTCCTTCCGGCCATTGAATGACGCAATCATCGACGGTCGCATCCAGGGTGCCGTGGCTATCATCGGCTGCAATAACCCCCGGGCTGTGCATGACGAAGCTCACTTCAACCTGGTCAAGGAGTTCATCGCAAACGACTATCTGGTGGTCCAGACCGGTTGCGGCGCTATCGCGAGCGGCAAGTACGGCCTGATGCTCGGCGAGACCCTGGAATACGCGGGCCCCGGCCTGCGCTCCATCTGCGAGGCGACAGGGATGCCCCCTGTCCTCCACATGGGCTCCTGCGTGGACAACTCCAGGATTCTGACTGTCCTGTCGGCGATTGTCGAAGAGGGCGGCCTCGGCGACGACATCGGCGATATCCCGGCGGTTGGTATAGCCCCCGAGTGGATGAGTGAGAAGGCATTGTCCATCGCAGCCTATTGCGCTGCCAGTGGGGCCTACGTGCTGATGGGAGTGACCAGCCCCGTCAAGGCGAGCCAGAAGGTCGTGGATATTCTCACCACCGGATGGGAGGAGAAGTTCGGCGGCATGGTCGAGTTCGAGCCCGACTGGCGCAAGATCTACGAAAAGAGCGTCGCGCACATCCAGAAGAAGCGAAAGGCCCTGGGCATCGATACCAAGAAGGAGCGGGTGCTCTTTGATATGGATGCAAGGAGGGAACTCAGTGTCTAAGATAATTGCAACTGCGGCAATAGAAGGCTCCCATGCCATCGTGGCCAAGGCTGAGGCCAAGCTCAGAGAGGCCATCGACGCGAAGGGGCCGAACGAGCCGGTCGCTTTCCCGAATACCGGCTACTTCCTGCCCGTTATCTACGGCTTCACCGGCCGCAAAGTTAGCAAGCTCTCCGACCTGGAGCCCGTGATCGCTCAGTCAAAGGAACTGCTGCCCGCGGTTCCGGCCGGCCGGCGCTGGCTGCCCTACCTGGGCGAGACGCTGGATGCCGGCGTGGCGACGCTTTTTGCCGAGGAAACCATTGAGGCCCTCAAGTACGTCATCGGGCCGAATCCGGTGGAGGGAATCTACCTCGGGGCCGCCGACGACGTGATCCTGCGCCAGAGGGGCGTGGAGTTCGTGGACGGCACCGCTCCCGGTTTCGCGGCGGTTGTGGGCACCGCGCCAACCAATGCGCAGGCAGTGAAACTCGCCCGCGAGATGCAGGAGAAGAGCCTTTACGTCTTCATCGCGGGTACCGACCCGAACGGGCGAACCTTCGCGGATCAACTCGCGGAGGAAGATGTCGAGTTGGGTTGGGACACCCGCCTGGTTCCCTTCGGTCGTGAGATCTACGCGCATATCTACTCCCTCGGGTTTGCCACCCGCGCGGCCCTTTCCTTCGGTGGCGTCGCGGCGGGCGATTATAAGAGGATGCTGCGCTACAACAAGAATCGCGTCTTCGCCTTCGTCATGGCGCTGAATGAGGTTGATCGGGAGAAGTACGCGACGGCGGCTGGCGCGATCAGCTACGGCTTCCCTACCATCGCCGAGACTAATATCCCGGAGATCCTCCCGCGTGGAGTCACCACCTACGAGCACGTCGTGAGCGGCGTGCCGGTGGACGAGATCGTCGCCAAGGCCATCGAGGTGCGTGGTCTGAAGATCCTCATAACCAAGGTGCCGATCCCTG
>JAJYKO010000310.1 GCA_021788565.1 Chloroflexota bacterium | reverse complement strand
CTGGCGGTCTCCGGTGGCCACGGCGACATCGGGCGGATAGTCCTGGCTCCCACCTCCGTCGGCGACTGCTTTACGCAGGCGATCAATGCCTTCAACCTGGCGGAACAGTACCAGGTCCCCGTGATCCTCCTGTCGGACACGATACTGGCGACCCGAACCGAGAGGATCGCGAGGCCCCATCTCTCCGAGATCCAGCTCAAGTCCCGGTTGCTGTACGACCCGGACGGAAGCCCCGAGAATGGACAGGGCGGCGAATTCAAACGCTATGCCCTCACTGAGAGCGGCGTCTCCCCCATGAGCGTGCCGGGCCAGGCTGGCGGCCAGTACGTGGCCACGGGCCTCGAGCACAGCGAACGGGGCCGCCCGCGCTACGACGTGCTCTCCCATCAACAGATGACGGAAAAGCGGTTCCGTAAGATGAACGCCGCCGCTCAGGATGCTCCTCCGGCTGATCGGTTCGGCGATCCCGCAGCAGAGATAGGCATCGTGACCTGGGGCTCCTCCCTCGGGCCGGTGGCCGAGGCGGTGGAGCAAACTCGGGAGAAGGGCATTGCCGTGGATGCGATCGCCCCCAAGATGCTGTGGCCGCTCCCGGATCACCAGTTGGCCGAATTCGTCCGGAGCAAGAGGGTCGTTATCGTTCCGGAGGCAAACTACACGGGGCAGTTCGCGGATCTGCTGGCTGCCCGGTACCATCGAGATTTCGTCAAGCTGAGCCGCTACGGCGGCGCTCCCTTCAAGGTGGCAGACATCGTGAGGGCGATCGAGGAGGCTGGGCACCATGTCGGATAACATAGCCGTTGTCGAGCGAACGGTAGACGATTACAGGAGCGACGAGAAGCCAACATGGTGTCCAGGCTGCGGGGACTACGGTGTGCTCAACGCTGCGTACAATGCGATGCGGGAGAAGGGCTACGATCCCAAGGACCTGGTGGTGGTTTCGGGAATCGGTTGCTCCAGCCGTCTGCCATTCTTCGTGGCTACCTACGGCTTCCACAGCGTCCACGGTCGGACGATGCCCGTGGCCACGGGTCTCAAGACTGCCAGACCGGATGTACCGGTGCTGGTTATGGGTGGTGACGGGGATGCCTTCGCCATCGGCGGCGACCATTTCATTCACGCCGCCCGCCGGAACGTCAACGTCACCTACGTCATCATGGACAACAGCATCTATGGGCTGACCAAGGGGCAGACCTCGCCCACGAGCCGTGTTGGCTTTACCACCAAGACGACGCCGCGGGGAAGCATAGAAAGGGCTGTCAATCCACTGCTGCTCGCGTTGACGAGTGGCGCGACCTTCGTGGGCCGGGGATTCTCGGGCCAGCCCAAGGAACTGGCGGAGCTGATCGTACAGGGGATGGATCACCAGGGCTTCGCGGTGATCGACGTCTTCAGCCCCTGTACGACCTTCAACAAGGTGAACACTTTCAAGTTCTATCGGGAACAGACGGAGCGCCTGCCGAGCGATCACGATGCCACAAGCCTGGGGGAAGCGATGAAGATGGCTGTCTCCCCGGACCCGCTCTACCTGGGGGTGTTCTACAAGGAGGAGATCCCTACCTTCGAGGAAGGGCTGGAAAGGCAGAAGGCCGGTGCGTCTGAAGACGCCACCAACCTGCTGGAGTCGCTGTTCGACCGCTTCAGCTAAGCTGCGGCACGCAAGATTTGACGCTGTAGGGGCCGGCGGCTCTCCCGGCCCGTCCGGGCGGGCGGGTACAGCGCCCCGCCCCTACAGGCCAGAGCCATCGTATAGCCGAACTAGGCTGCCGGGGTCAGAGGCCAGGGGTTAGGCGTACGAAATAGGATGGACAGGATGGGGAAGGTATTACCGTTTCCTATCCTGCCTATTCTGGTTCGGTCCTTCTCCCCTCTCCCCGTCTCAGTACCGCCGTCCCTGCTGGCGAGAGATGTCGAACCTGGCGGTGCTCGCAACGTGCATGACGGCCATGACGCCCGCCTGAACCGGATCGGTCACCACCAGGTCCGCCACATCGGTCACGCTTCCGGCCATGTTTAGGGAGATCACGGCGATCCCCTTCTCCTTGAGCTCTTTGACCGCCTCGGTGATATCCCCGCCCATCAGTGAGCCGGCCAGCACCACAGCCTTCGCCCTGTGAAGCCGCCCAACGGCCCGGACCGCCGCGGCCAGCTCCTTCTCGCCGACGAGTGGAATAGTGTCCACGGAGATCCGTTCGCCGCGGATGTTGTGGCGGTCTGCCTCGCTCACCGCGCCCAACACCACCTGCCCTACCTGGGCTCCGCCGCCGATCACGATGATCCGCTTCCCGAAGATCTTCCAGAAGGAGGGCATCTCCTCGATGTCGGTCACGGCATCCAGCCGGCGCAGGTCCGCTATCAGCGCCTCCGGATCCGCCACGTCTTCCAGCTCGAAGTAGGTCGACCCCTGGCCGTCGTGGCGCTCGGTAATGTCCACGTAGCCGATATTGGCGTGGTGGTCGGATATCACCTTGGTAAGGAGATGCAGGACGCCGGGCCGGTCATGCGTGTGGACCATGATTGCGAAGACGTTGGAACCCAGCTCTTCCACGAACGGCCTCCTGGACTGCGGATCGGTGACAATGGAGGATAGGATAAGCCGGGGAGTGTGTCAACGCGGGCGCGACGAGTGGGTTCACCAACACCGGGGTTCTCTCCGCGCAACTGGAAGTCGCCGGCTTCCTCCCTGACGAAGTCCGCCTGCGCGGACTACCTCACCCGCCAAGGCGAGTTTCGCGAGGAGACAGAGCCGGCGGTTTATGGTCTTTAGCTTGTCGATTGGGTAATTCCCCCGGATGCGGGCGGCCAGAGCCGGCCGCCCCTACACCCCTTGTAGGGGCCGGCGGCCCTGCCGGCCCGCATCGTCCCGTTACCGAATCAATCGGTTAATGACCATCAACCGCGCGGGCGGATTGCCGCGAGTAGAGGCCCCGCAGCGAACATCCCGGTCTGCTCAAGCGGCGTTCTTCAGCACCTGGCGTGCCTCGTCGGTGACCCCTAACTCGACACAGTCGCAGAAGGTCGAGTAGATAGCCCTATCGAGGACCTTGAGAACCGTCTCGTCCAGCTGTCCGGCGCAACTCCTCCTAAGCCAGGTGAGGCGGCGAAGGCGCAGGAGGAACACGCGCTGCATGCCGTGCGGGCCGCTGGATTGGCTCCTTCGCAATGCCGAACCAATGTCGGGCTGCCAGGCCGGATTGGGTACTGCCATCTTCGCATGCCCTCCTTTCAGGGGAACCGCTTGAGCTGCCGGCCGGACCCGACGCGACAGGCTCAGCACGTTCCGGTCTCCGCCACCCATTCTGCGGAAATAGACGGCACGTCGTGTGCCACCGATTGATCATGGCGGCAGGGTTCAGCGTTGGGGTCGCAGTGCCGCTGAGGGCTCGGGAGAACAATGGGAGGGCGAAGCTCCTGCTGAGCCGCCAGTTTCCTACCGACGTGGCGGCTCGCCGGGAGGCTCGCCCTCCCCGACTGTAACCCCATCTGCCCTCCCTCCTGAACCATCCCATCATGGCGCTCGCCGGGCGCGAAAGTCGGAGAGCGTCGATGTCCAATGGCCGAGCACGCGAGCGGAGCGGGGCTCGGTCTTTACATCAGCCTTCAAATAATGCGGCTGCACGGTGGGATGCTCGAAGCGGACTTTCCAGAGGACGGCGGCTCGCGTTTCGTGATCGGCCTTCCAACGGTCCTGGTCGAGGTGAGGCGGCAGCGGAAGGCGGGCGAGATCGGCGAATGAAAAAGCTGGCTTGATTCTTGCGAGGATTCACGGTGTAGAAGCCTGTCGGGGGGACAGCCTTCTCGCTGCTCTGGGCCGGCGGACCCACACGCCGGCCCATTGTCTTTGCCCGGGCTAGTTAAGCCGCACGCAGACGTGACCCTCGGGCTCCATGGGATCGCCGCACAGCGTGCACCGAGGCCTGCCTGCCGAAACCACCGTGGTAATGCGTCTGCTGAGAGACCGCAGCTGTGAAGAGTTGGCAAAGCAGGTGAAGGTCGCGGGGCCCTCAGGATCGTCCTCGGCATCGTGGGCAAGCAGCACGAACATCTTCTTGCCTGTATCGTAGCCAATAGACAGCTGCCCGACTTTGAACTCCACCGAAGGGCTGAAATCGACCTCTCCACTCGGCTCGTAGGGCTCAGGGGCGGAGCCGTAATACTTCCATTCTGGCCTTTTGGAGAGCCTCGCCAGCATCTGGTCGATTGCAACACCCAGGGCCTGCAGCTCCTCCTTCTCCAGCCACAGGGTGGCCACGCCCTCCCCGCCGATCACCACGAGCCGAAACGTCCGGTGACCCGGAGCGCCCACGGCATCCGCGTCCACGCGGGAAACCGGTCCGAAATCGTAGGATGCGTCCGTCATCCTTGCCTCTTATTGGTTAACCATTTTGTGATCAAGCATACCACAGCCTCGGTGGGGTACGCAGCTTGCCAAAGGTGCTGGAACCCTGCGGCGACAGGGCCAATTCGTAGCTCCTATGTCCGGAGGGAAACAGAATGCTAAAGTACTCAGCCAACATCTCCACCCTCATGCGAGACCATCCCCTGGAGGAGAGGCTGCAGAGGGTGTCCGAAGCGGGAATAAACGGCTTCGAGTTCCTTTTCGTTTCGACCTTCGGGTTGCCCAGGCTGATATCGGCCCAGGGGTCATCTGGTCTCGAGGTTGTCCTCTTCGACCTGGAAACTGCCGATCCCACTCTCAAGACCGACTACGGATATCTCTGCAATCCCGATGCCGGGGATGAGTTTCGCCGAAGCCTGGACGAGGGGTTGGAAGCGGCGAGACAGCTTGGCTGCCGGCGGCTCAACTCCCTGGTGGGAATGGCTGCCCCCGGCGCGAGCTGGGAGGAGCAGCGCGACCTGGTGGTGCAACGTCTTCAGCAGGCGGCGGCGCTGGCCGCGGATGCGGGAGTGATCTTGCTCGTCGAGGCTATAGCCAACTCCATGCTTCCAGGCTACCTGGTCAACTACTCGCGGCAGGCCGTGGAGATCGTGGACCTGGTCGACCAGCCCAACGTTCGCTTCCAGGATGACCTCTTCCAGATGCAGCTGATGGAGGGCAACCTGATCGCGACGCTGACGAAGAACATCGACAAGATCGGCCACGTCCAGGTAGCGGACGTGCCCGGTCGCCACGAGCCCGGTACAGGGGAGATAAACTTTCCCAACGTGCTTCGGGCGCTGGAGGAGACGGGCTACACGGGGTACGTGGGCCTGGAATACGTACCGATCACCGACGACCCATTTGCCTGGCTGGCCGAGATGGGAGAGGCCGAACGTTCCATGCGGGCGGCGTAAACAACTACACCAGTGGCCAGGGGAGGTTGCGGTTGGAGTCCAGCCGCGGGTACCTACCGCCGCGCAGGACCCGCTCCAACCGCGTGAAGAAGGCCTCGACGTCGTCGGCCTCTAGCTCGGCACCCAGCAGACGGCGTACCTCCCCCTGGCGAGCCGAGTCCTGCTGGAGGGCTCGGAGGTCAGCCAGCAGCCGCTCGGGGATCGGGTCGCCCTGGTAATCCCACAGCACGGTTCGCAGCCTCGTGAAGGGATTGAAGGTGAGGCCGTGATCTATGGCCCAGATCCGGCCATCCACGCCCAGGATGCAGTGGCCAGCCTTTCGGTCACCATTGTTGACCACAAGATCGAACAGGGCGATCTCCATCAGTTCCTGCTGGCAGCGGCCGCGAAAATCAAAGAAATCCTGGTCGGCATGCCCCGGGACGAACAGCTGGACGATGCCCAGCCCGAAGGGGCCGTCGCGAATGACCGTGGGTGGGATGTTCGGCCATCCCAGCAGGGTGCTGGCGATGTAGGAAGCATGTTCCCTACGGTAGAGGGTGCCGTCCGGATAGTCCCACAGCGGGTTTTCGCCGCGCTGAGGTTTGTAGATGCCAAGGAAAGGCTCCTGGCCATCGACCGACATCAGGGCGACGAAGGTGTAGTTGGTTCCCGCGGGCACCACCTGATAGCTTGTGATCTCTGCCTGCTCCAGCAGCGGCAGCGCATCGCGAGGTGAGGAGAGCAGTTTGCCGGAGGCGGTCAGAAGAGCTGCTTCGTTCATCCGCTTCCTGCTGCCACGCGCGTGCCGAGGCTCCTTGTGACTTCGTGCCATGAGGGAATTCTAACCCATTGAGGGGGACAGGGGGCAGGGGTTTGGGAGCGGAAGATGGAGACGCTGGGACACGGGGACTCCTCTCCGCGCCCACTGACCCCCGACCCCTGCCCCCCGATCCCTCGTCTCAGATGGCGATCGGCGCCGGCGGGATGACCGCCCAGCAAATCACGTAGGCCAGGACCGCGGGGATCCCGAAGCCGGGTAGTGACAGCACCACCCATACGAGGCGAACCACGGTGGGGTCGACGCCGAAGTATTCGCCGATACCACCGCATACACCGGCGATTATGCGCTCGCGCCTGGAACGATACAGCCGCTTCATCTCCACACCCCCTGACGGCTTCGGTCTCAGGGTCTTTTAGTGTTCCCTCTCCGAGGCCGTGAAGTGTATCGCCGAGGTCGCTACCGTGTCATGCTGAGAGGTTGTGAAGAAATCCTGTCTATTGGTCGACGGGCACTGTATATGGATCTGCTCACCAACATGAGTGATAGTGTTGTAGAGTAGGGCATCCCGCCTGTCGAGGTGCTCGCGATGAGACAGGATCCCATGTTCCTGGATATGCCCGATGCCCAGGGTTC
>JAJYKO010000309.1 GCA_021788565.1 Chloroflexota bacterium | reverse complement strand
ACGAGAAGCTCTCCGGGGACGGCCAGGGGGAGACGAGCGCCCAGATCAGGGCAAGGGTGGAGGCGGCCAGAGGACGGCAGAGGGAGCGCTTCAGGGGGACGAAGCTGGCCTCGAACGCGGAGATGGGGCCGGCGGAGGTGAGAAAGTACTGTCAGGTGGATGGATCGGCCCAATCGATCCTGAAGGCGGCCGTGACGCAGATGCATCTCTCCGCCAGGGCCTACCATCGCATTCTGAAGGTGGCGCGTACCATCGCGGACCTGGAGGGCTCCTCCCAGATTGGCCCTGCCCACGTGGCCGAAGCTGTACAATACCGGCCGAGGAGCGGGACATAAGGGTGGTAGAATCTACGCGAGGCCGCGAATACGATGCCTTAACCAGGCCTTCAGTGAGCCGGTCGATGTGGAGGATTTTCCAGTGAAGCATGTTGGCGACTTAGCCTCTCAGCCGAAGAGCATCTTGCCGCTGGTTCTGAAGGCTAGAGATGCCATTGTGCGTGAACTTCCTGCCGCCACCCGCATGGTGGTCTTGTTCGGATCCGAGGCACGCGATGAGGCAACCGCCGGATCCGACATCGATCTACTGGTTGTGCTGGAGGAGAACGACCGTCAAACCGTTGAGCGGGTACAGGACGCTGTCTACGATGTCATGTGGGAGGACGGTTTTACCAGGCTCATTTCTGTGATCCCGATGTCCAGGAGCCAGTACGAGTATCAGAAGCAGAAGGGCTTCACCTTCGTGCAGAATGTCGAAGAGGATGGGATCGTCCTGTGGCAGGCAGCGTAGAGGAGATCGCCCAGTGGGTCTCGCGGGCACGCCGCGCCGTCGAGGCCGCCAGTGCGCTAGCGGCAGGGGGCTTCTACCAAGAATCCATATCCCGTGCCTATTACGCCATGTTCTACGCGGCCAAAGCGGCGGCGGTGTCGGCGGGGATTCGGGCATCGAAACACTCGGCAGTGGTCGCGGCATTTGGCCAACACTTTGCGAACACCGGCCGGCTTCCCAAACACCTTCACCTTGCACTCGTGGCTGCGTTCCGGGACAGGCAACTCGCGGACTACAACCCGTCGTGGGAGCCGGCACGCGAAGACGTCGAAGCCAGGCTCGCCCAAGCCGAGGAGTTCGTGGCGGCCATAGCCAGCATGCTCAATCTTGAGGCGTAGGTCGAGAACCCTCTGGGGGACCCAGCCGGCTGCTGCAGCACGCGGTCAAGTCAGCGGAAGGAGCGAGATGACGAAGCGTTTGCGGGACTATACGCTCGTGATTCGGCCGGACGACAACGGCACATTCGTCGCCTGTGTGCTCGGGATCGACGGATGCCAGGCCTGGGGACGGACGCTGGATGAGGCCCGCTCCGAACTCGACAATGTGTTCGAAATGATAGCCGAAGAGTACGAGCGGTCAGGGAAGATTTTTCCTCCCGATGTGCGTTTGACGATCACTCCCCTCGGTTAGGTCCCGCGACCTCGAGCGTGTCACTCGCAGATGACACCCCTCGCTGACATGGTGTACCCCCCCCCGCATCCTGAAGGTGGCGCGCACCATCGCGGACCTAAACCGAAGCCAGGATGAAACCCGCGGGGTCTCGGGGATCACGGCGCGTTAGTTCAGGATCCGGGGCCAAAGACCCCGCGGGTTTGGTCGCCGCTTTACTTTAGAGGGCCCCTCCCAGTTCGGCCCTGCCCATGTGGCCGAAGCTGTACAATACAGGCCGAGGAGCGGGACCTAAGCGACGGCAAAATCGGCGCGGAGGCGTGACGAATGGGTGAGGGCAACTCCTGGGAGGACAGGATTGTGCTGGACCCGGCTGTGCTCGCTGGCAAGCCGGTAATCAGGGGAACACGCATCGCGGTGGAGTTTCTGATTGACCTGCTGGCCGAGGGCTGGAGCCAGCAGCGAATCCTAGACAACTACCTCCAGATCTCAAGGGAACACATACTCGCATCTCTACATTGGGCCAGTGAAGTCCTTCGGTCTGAGAAGGTCTACCCACTTCCACGCAAGTCGGCATGAGGTTCATTGTTGACGTCAAAACATCAGTCGAATTATGCTCTGATGCATGAGGACTACGCTGACGCTTGCCGACTATGTGGCCGCGGCACTCGAACGTCTTCGCGAGACGCGCAAAACGGGATTCAAGACACTCGTGAACGAAGTGCTTCGCGAGGGGCTCAAGCAGATGCGCGCCCGGCCGCCACGACGCGAGCGCTTCCACACTCGATCTGTGGACCTCGGCCGCTTGCGGATCGGCAGCGTCGACGATGTCGGCGAAGCGCTCGCAGTCGCCGAAGGCGAACCATTCAAATGACCCTCGTCGACGCAAATCTCCTCATCTACGCCCACGTGGCTGGCCCTGGAACACGGCCTCACCCTCTACTCCACTGACGGCGATTTCGCGCGCTTCCCGCGACTGCGCTGGGTCAACCCACTCAACACGTGAGCCGCCGTGATGAAAGTCTTAGTGTCCGTCCCTGCGTGCCTCCTTGAGTGAGGGCGCCCCGTGGAGCCACACACGGAAGGAGGGATCCTAATCAGGGCGGACAGCAATAAGCGCCAGAAACCGTCCGGCGTGCCAGAGGGCCTGTCTGGCCGCGGGCGACCAGTTGGTCCCCAGCAGATCGAATCCGTGGTCGGCTTGCGGCAGCAGCAGCGCCGCCTCCACCCCCGCTTTCCCCAGCCTTTCCTTCATCTCGAGAGCCGGACCTCGTCGTGCCAGACTCCGGCCGCTACCGTAACCTTATGGAGAGCCCCTTTCTCGCTGCGTCGCTTCCTTGACCGACCGGCTATAATGGTCTTGCAAGATGGTTGTTGGTTCCTGTTCACGGCACCCAAAGCGGAGAGTGAACATGCGGGGCCAGCTCGGGGATCGGCGATAGCTACCCGGGCTGGCCCTATGCTTTGACGAAGACTTGCATCCATATACTGCCGGTGAAGCCGAAGCGAAGGTAGTGAGAGTGACAGGAGGCAAGCGATGTCGTCGTTACCAGCCAGGGGGGACTACTACCGCGCGCTCTACGACGTGGCCAAGACTGTGAACTCCTCGCTGAGCCTCCCCCAGGTGCTCGTCCTCATCGCCGAGAGCACGGCCAAAGCGATGGGCACTAGGGCGTGTTCGCTGCGTCTGTTGGACCCTTTGCGGGAGCAGTTGGAGATCAGCGCGGAGTACGGCCTCAGCCCGACCTACATCCTGAAGGGGCCGGTAAAGGTCAGCAAGAGCCCGATAGACGCCGAGGTGCTGGAGGGCCGGACGTTGCAGATCTACGAGGCAGGCGGCGATCCGCGCCTGCAGTATCCAGATGAGGTGACGCGAGAGGGGATCGCCTCGATCCTAGCGGTGCCAGTGGCCGTCAGAGACACCGTTATCGGCGTGATGAGGGTGTATACCGCGGAGCCGCGGGAGTTCTCCGCCGACGAAATCGAGTTCCTGGTGGCCGTGGCCAATCTGGGCGGGATCGCCATCGAGAACGCCAGGCTCTACCAGACGTTGGAAGCCGAGTTCCAAGCAATCCGACGAGAGAAGATACCCTGGGCCGAGAACTGGAACAAGCCGCGTTGGCGGTAAGTCCGTAAGCGGTGATTATCTGACATTGGACTTCTTCTATGCCTTCTTCATTCTGCGCTCGAGGGCGTTTACCAGCTGCGAAAGCGGCAAGGTCATAAGCAGATATACGATCGATACGTAGCCGAAGACCTCGATCGAGCGCAGCGTCCTCCCGTTGATCTCCCGGCCGACGCGCATCAGATCGGCGATGCCGATGATGGCCACCAGGGAAGAGTCTTTAAGCAGGGCGATGAACTCGTTGCCCAGCGGTGGCAGACAGAAGCGGAAGGCCTGCGGTACGACCACGTAGGCCATCGATTGGCCGTAAGTTAACCCCAATGATCGAGCGGCCTCCATCTGCCCCTTGGAGATGGATTGGATGCCCGCGCGGAAGATCTCGGCGTTGTAGGCAGCGGAATTGAGGCTGAGCGCGATAAAACCTGACATGAAATCGGGGACGTTGATGCCCACGCTGCCCAACCCGAAGTAGATCATGAAGATCTGCGCCAAGAGGGGCGTGCCGCGCATGAACTCGATGTAGGCTGTCGCGGGTGCCGCGAAGAGCGGGTTCTTTGAGATCCTCAACAGAGAGAAGAAGAGACCGAGCACCACACCGGCGATGATCGCGTAGACCGTCAGCTGGATGGTGACCCAGGCTCCGGCCATGAGCTGCGGGAATATGGACTCCAGAAACTTTAGATCGATGGGCACCCTATCAGTCCCCTATCTGTGCGACCGGCGCAGGGGCGGTTCGCGAACCGCCCCTGCCCGATCAAGGCTGCAGCCACAACGCGTGTCGCGTTCCTTACAGCTTTACAGCCCCCACTTCTGAACGATCTTGTCGTAGCTGCCGTCCTTCTTGGCCGCAGCCACGAAGTCGTCGAAAGCCTTGACCAGATCCGTCGAGTCCTTCCGGAACGCCACGCCATAGTCCTCGGTGGTGAACGGCTTCTTGTCGGCGACCTTGGTCTTCGGATGGTTCTTGACGAAGTCGAGGGCGACCGCGGAGTCGATCACGCCGGCGTCAACCTTTCCTTGCTCCACTGCCAGCATCGTCTCGGCGCCCCCATCGAACTTGCGAATCTCCTTTAGGCCGCCGATCTTCTCAGCCGCATCCTGACCGGTGGTGTCGATCTGCACGGCCACGGCCTTGCCCTTGAGGTCGTTCGGACCCTTGATGGTCGTGTTGTCCGCCGGCACGACTATCATCTGGCCGGCCGCATAGTAGGGTTGTGAGAAAGCCATCTCCTTCTTTCGGTCGTCGGTGATGGTGACGCTGGACATGACCATGTCGCCCTTGCCCTGACTGAGAGCGACGAAGATGCCGTCCCAGTTGATGTTCTGGGACTCGAGCTTGACGCCGAGCGACTTGGCGAACGCGTCTGCCAGGTCTACGTCGAAGCCGACGGTGGTCCCCTTCTCGTCCTTGAACTCCATCGGGCGGAAGGTGGCATCCTGCAGCACTACGAGCTTGCCGGCCTTCTTGATGCGATCGATGTTCGGGCCGGTCGCCGCGGCTGCTGCTGGGGCGGTAGTCGGTGCAGCGGGCGCCACCGCGGGGGCGGTGGTCGCGGCGGGCTTAGCCGGCGCTGGGGCAGCAGCGGGCTGCGAGCACGAGACTACCAGGGAAAGGGCCGCTACCATGATGATTGCCAGGGGGTACCATTTGAGTCTTCGCATAGTCGTCCACTCCTCTCCACATTGAAGAATATCCTGAGAGCCGTCGTTGGCTAACGCTCAGATTGCGCAGGATGGATCGCCTAGTGCTTGAGCACCTTGCTCAGGAACTGCTGTGTCCGCGCTTCCCGCGGAGATGTGAAGAACGTCTCGGGGTCGTTCTCCTCGAGGATGAGGCCGTCGTCCATGAAGACGACCCTATCGGCTACCTCGCGAGCGAAACCCATTTCGTGGGTGACCACCATCATCGTCATTCCGTCGCTCGCCAGGTCCCGCATGACGTCCAGCACTTCCTTGATCATCTCTGGGTCCAGGGCCGAGGTCGGTTCGTCGAAGAGCATCAGCTTCGGGTTCATCGCCAGGGCACGGGCAATCGCCACCCGCTGCTGCTGTCCCCCGGAGAGTTGAGGCGGATAGGCGCCCGCCTTGTCGGGGATGCCTACACGCCTGAGAAGCTGCATAGCGGTCTCCTGCGCCTCACTCTTCGTGGTCTTGCGCACCTTTACCGGCGCGAGGGTGATGTTGTCCACCACCGTGAGATGCGGAAACAGGTTAAACTGCTGGAAGACCATACCGATTTCGCGACGCAGAACGTTCACGTCGACGTTGCGAGCCCCAACCTTAACGCCGTCCACCATCACCTGACCGCTGCTCACGGTCTCGAGGTGGTTGACGCAACGAAGCAGCGTGCTCTTGCCGGAGCCGCTGGGGCCGCATACCACCACCACCTCCCGCTCACGGATCGAGAGATTGACACCCTTCAATACGTGGAGGCGGTTGAACCACTTGTGGACGTCAACGATGTCTACGAAAGCCAGTTAGGTGCCTCGCTTGCCGGCGTCCTGAGCAGAGGAGATGTACAAGGGCTCGGGCATGGCTCGCCGGCACCTGCGCCCGAGAACCGCGGTATTATAGTTGTGTGGTTCTCCTAAGTCAATGAACCCTTTTTATCGTGTTATCGACCTTTTTGCTCCGTCGAGGTCTGTGCCACCGCGCGGTAGCCTACACCGTGAACCGTCTCGATGATGCGAGGGTGAGACGGGTCTGACTCGACCTTCTGTCGGAGGCGGCTGATGGTCGGTTTAAGCAACTCGATAGCGTCGGCATACTCGAACCCCCAAACCGCGGTCAGCAGCTGGCGATGTGACAGCACCAGGCCGGCGTGCGCGAGGAGATGCTCCAGCAGACGAAACTCGGTGGGAGTTAGCGCGACGGGATTGCCCTGGCAGGTAACCGTGTGCGCGGGGATGTCCACGACCAGCGCCCCGACGCGATACCTCGTCTGTTTCTGGTGGCGAGGCGACGAGGATGGGGCCTCAGCACGGCGCAGCACGGCGCGTATCCGTGCCTGAAGCTCCACCATGCCAAAGGGCTTGGTCACGTAGTCGTCGGCGCCCAGGTCGAGACCGCGCGCCTTGTCCATTTCGTCGTCGTTCCCGGTGATCACGATAATCGGGACGTCGGACACCTCGCGGATGAGGCGGCAGGTCTCCCAGCCATTGAGCTTGGGCATCGTGATGTCCAGCAGCACC
>JAJYKO010000308.1 GCA_021788565.1 Chloroflexota bacterium | reverse complement strand
AGACAGCGATGCCGTTCTCCCTAGCTTTGGATGCCGCCTCCTTCATGCAGATCTCGGTGCCTAGCTGACCGAAAGTCCACTTGCAATCGACCGGGCTGGTGGCAGCGGTCTCCTTCAGCGCTTCGGGCTGGGCGGCAGGATCGATTTCCCGCTTCTCGATAGTGTTCATGTACTGTATGACGCAGATGACCCCCGTACGAATCGTGCCCGGTCAGGCTGGAGTCGACGATGGCCTCTGAGACGCGCGAAGCGTTCACCTCGCTTGCCCCTGCCGGTAGGAACATCGCGGGCGGGTCTTGTGCCAATAATCCGCAGCCGCCGTAACCATCATCACTTTCTGCCATAAGTTCTTATCGCCAAAGGACTTGACAACATCACAACTATGGAGTAGTATCATATAACGCAACCTAGTATCAACAGGTGATACTTATGGACGAAGCGGTTTCAACCCAGCCCTCCGTTCGTTCCGTCGAGCGCAGCCTCGATCTCTTGATGATGCTCGAACAGGCCGGACAGCCTCTGCGCCTCGTAGACCTGGCCAGGGCAACGGATCTACACAAGGCCACCACGCAGCGCCTGCTTTCGGTGCTCGAGCGCAGGGGCCTGGTGGACAGGGGGAGTGGCGGCTACCGTGTTGGCCTCGCCGCGGTCCCACTTGCTCATGCCTTCTTCTTGGAGAACGACCTCACCAGGGCCGCCCTGCCCGTGGTACAGGAACTGGCCGTCGCGACCGAGGAGACCGTCTCCATCTTCGTGCAACTCGGTTTCAGTCGGGTAGTAGTCCAGCGCGTCGAGGGGAAGCATCCCTTGCGCTATCAGATGCCGGTCGGGTGCCGCCTACCCCTCCATTTGGGGGCAGGGAAGGTACTGGCCGCCTCGCTGCCGCAAGAAGAGCTGCGCGAAATGCTTGCCCAGGTCGGCGAGATCCGTCGGGCAACTGGAGAGGTATGGCCCAGTGAGGCGTTCCTGGCGGAGCTCGAGAAGATCCGCGAGCAGGGCTTCGCTGTATCCATCAACGAACGAACGATCGGAGCGGCGTCCGTGGCCGCGCCGATCACCCGTGCAGATGGCACCACCATGGCGGCCCTGGCCATCGTCGGTCCGACCGACAGCGTGGCACTGGAGCGGATACCACAGCTGTCAGTCGAAGTTAGGCGCGCTGCCCAGGCGATCTCGGCAATATACAGGCGCGCCTAACAGTCTTCGCCATCACCAGCGGCCATTGCGGAGAATCAAGCGCCAGCCGGACGCAGTCTTCGGGTCTTCACTTGAACGATGAATCCGCGCGGAGTGGCAATGAAGTAATTGGCCGGCGTTCCAGACGTCGAGTGCGGCAGAGCTCCGCGAGCTACCCACAACGTCACTGGAGGATATCGACATGCGACGCGCGAATCAGGTGACAGGAGGGGTCTTTCTGGCCGTGGGCCTCTACGTAATGGTGGAGGCCCTAAATCTGGAGTACTGGACGCCCCTCGGCCCCGGTCCGGGCTTCTTTCCCTTCTGGCTCGGCCTTGCGCTCTCGGCGATGGCCATCGGGTGGCTCATCAAGTCCACTCGGGAGCCGGACGAGCCTCTGCCGGAGGGCTTCATCCCCGACAGGTTCGGGACGATGCGAGTTGCGTCGATAGTCGGCGCTTTGATCGTGCTGTCCTTCCTCCTGGACACGTTGGGTTTTTCGGTGACGATGTTCGCGTTTCTGCTGTTTCTTCTCATCGCGCTTGGGCGCCAGGCGCTGCCCCTGACCGTCGTTCTCTCCCTGTTGGGCAGCTTCGGCACCTACTACGTATTCACAGAGTACCTGCAGGTGCAACTACCCGCGGCATCCATCGCTCTTCTGCGGAATCTAGGGCTGTAGGGAGGACCACATGGACATCTTCGGGAATCTGCTGATGGGTTTTTCCGTGGCCCTGACTCCCCAGAATCTGATGTTCGCGTTTCTTGGTTCGGTGATGGGTACGCTGGTTGGCGTACTGCCCGGGGTCGGCCCCACCGCCGGGATCGCCATCCTGATCCCGATCACCTTCCAGCTGGACGCCACGGGCGCCATCATCATGCTGGCAGCCATCTTCTACGGCTCCCAGTACGGCGGCACCATCACGAGCGTGCTGCTGAACGTCCCAGGTGAGGCATCCTCCGCCATCACCTGCGTCGACGGGTACCCGATGGCAAAACAGGGACGGGCTGGGGTGGCCCTCAGCATCGCTGCTATCGGCTCATTTGTGGGAGGTACCATCGCCACCATCGGCCTGGTTGTTGCCGCGCCGCCATTGACCCGCCTCGCCCTGACTTTCGGCCCTCCGGAGTTCTTCGGGCTGATGTTGGTGGGCATCTCTCTAATGATGGGACTGGCGGGCAAGTCGATGGCCAAGGCGCTGATGATCGGGATAGTTGGGTTGATGCTGGCCATGATCGGCATAGATCCGGTGAGGGGCCTTCCGCGCTTTACCTTCGACCGGATGGAGTTGATGGATGGCCTGGACTTCGTGCCGGTGATCATGGGGTTGTTCGGCCTGGGAGAAATTCTCACTAACGCTGAGGTTCGGATGAAGCCGATAACCGAGGAGAAGATGAACACGCTTATCCCGACCATGAAGGATCTCAGGGATTCCTTCTGGCCGGTGACGCGCGGCACGACCATCGGCTTCCTCCTGGGGCTAATCCCTGGAATGACCAACTCGGCCTCCTCTTTCATCTCCTACATCGCCGAAAAGAAGACGTCGAAGTACCCGGAGAAGTTCGGAACAGGGCTTATAGAGGGGGTAGCAGGCCCCGAGACCGCCAACAACGCGCATGCCATTGGCGCGCTGGTCCCTCTTTTTGCGGTCGGTATTCCGGGTTCTCCAACGGTAGCTCTGCTGATGGGCGCCTTCATCATTAACGGGGTGATTCCGGGCCCCCACATGTTCACAGAGCATCCCCAACTGGCGTGGGGGGTGATCGCCAGCCTCTACGTCGGAAACGTGATGCTGCTCATCCTGAACCTTCCCCTCGTCGGGATCTGGGTCAAAGTGCTCAGGATCCCATACTCCATACTCTTCGCCTTCATCCTGGCCTTCATGGTCATCGGTGCCTACAGTGTAAATAGCAGTGTGTTCGACGTATCGACGATGCTGCTGTTCGGGCTGATGGGCTATGGGCTTCGCAAGATGGACTTTCCGCTGGCGCCCGCCGTCCTGACCCTGATTCTCGGCCCCATGATGGAGACATCGCTTCGTGAGTCGCTGGACATGTCCCAGGGCGACTTCTCCATCTTCTGGACCAGGCCTATCTCGGCAGTCTTGATCGCACTCGCGTTTCTAGTGTGCGTCTCGCCCCTGTTGCGCTTCTTGCCAGTCGGGCGGAGTCGAGCGCGTGCGATGGGGGCCGATCAATAGATCCGGGTGAGCGGCGTCGCGCCTCGGCCGGCGGGGGTGGCGCTTCGATCCATATAGAGTCTTCGTAAGATCGTTCGGTATCCAACTCGGGAGCGGGCGCGTGTGGCGCCCGAGAAAGGACAGGGGAGAAGGATGAGGCGTTCACTTGGTTCACTCTTGGTGGTTTTTGCCATGGCGAGCGCGCTGATCGCCGGCTGCTCGCAGTCTGCCGCACCGGCAGCGCCAACCAAGGCTCCGGAGCCTGCCAAGGCGGCGGCTCCGGCAGCCCAGCCCACCGCCGCGCCGGCAGCCCAGCCAACAGCTGCGCCAGCTGCTCCCGCACTGGTCTACCCCGAGAAGGGCAAGACCATCACCATGCTGGTGAACTGGGCCGCCGGCGGGTCCAGTGACATCGGAGCGCGCCTGCTGGCCGCCCCCATGGAGAAGATCCTTGGCACCACCATCACGGTCGTAAACAAGCCCGGCGCGGGCGGCCAGCTCGGTTACACCGAACTGAGCCAGGCCAAGCCGGACGGGTACACGGTCGGTACCACCAACTTCCCGTCGGCGGTTATCACCTACCTGGATCCGAGCCGCAAGGCGACCTACACACGGAAGAGCTTCGACCAGATCGGGTTGCAGGTGATCGATCCCGGTATGGTCGCGGTGAAGTCCGACAGCCCGTACAAGAGCCTCAAGGACCTGGTCGACGCAGCCAAGGCGAACCCCAAGAAGATCAAGGTGTCGACGACGGGTCTGCAGTCGGACGAGCACTTCGCGATGGCGCAATTCCAGAGGCTGGCGGGCATTCAATTGGCTCTCGTTCACTTCCCTGACGGCAGCGCGAAGGCAGAAGCTGCCTTCCTGGGAGGGAGCGTGGACGTGTTTGTGGGCAACGTCGGCGATGGGGCGCGACTCCTGAAAAACGGTGATGCCCGCGTTCTCGGCGTCATGGACGAGGCGGAGAACCCATTCCTGCCGGGTGTCCCGACCTTCACTTCCCAGGGTTACCAGCTGGTGTTCGGCTCTTCCCGCGGCTACTCGCTTCCCGCGGGCGCGCCGAAGCAGGTTGTGGACACCCTTGCAAACGCCATGGGCAAGGCGTGCGAGGACCCGGGCCTCAAGCAGAAGATGCTGGCCCAGGGTCTGACTCTGCGCTACAAGAACCCGCAGGACTACAGCAAGTACTGGGACGGCTACGAGACGATGCTCAAGGAGTTGATACCCCTGACCAAACAGTAGGGCGGCTCGGGAGAGGGGAGGCGATTCTATCGCCTCCCCTCTTGGGCCCAATCGAAGTGGAATCGGTGCTAGAAATGGATTCCTGGCCTGCGGCCGGCGGCAGCGCCATCGACCTCTTCGGCGACCGATGCTCGATCTCACGAGATCCGGATGGATGAGCTTCGTGGAGCCGCGTTGGAGGAGATTGAGCGGAGCAGATTTGCCCAATTACTCCCTCCTTGTCGCGACAACGAAGCGTCGAAGGAGCCATGTTAATGACGCAAGGGCGCGTGCTGATAACAACAGTCTTCCTGTTTCCGGGCGACAATGTAGATCGCCTAATAAGGGAAGCGGGTTTCGAGACTATCCACAGTCACTGGACGGGCAAGCGGACGGAGGACCAGCTGATCGACCTGCTCCAGGGGATCGACGGAGCGATCGTGGCTGGCGACAAATTCACACCCCGAGTGCTCGAGTCGGTTGATAGATTGAAGGTCATTTCGAGGACGGGCGTCGGCTACGATGCTATCGACGTCGAGGCAGCCACCGCTCGGGGCATCGTGGTTTGCTCGACGCCCCACGTGAACATGCGCTCGGTGGCGGACTGGACGATGGCGCTGATTCTCCAGTGCGCTCGGAAGATCGTCCAGAACGAGACCGAGGTGCGATCCGGGCGGTGGGCGAGGATCGAGGGGCGGGAGCTGTGGGATAGCACCCTGGGTATAGTAGGGCTCGGCAACATAGGCAAGGCGGTCGTGCAGCGCGCTCGCGCCTTCGGAATGAGGATCATCGCCTGCGACCCACGGCGAGACGAAGCGTTCGCGACGGAGAATGGAGTGACCTACGTGTCTATGGACGAGTTGCTTAGGGAGAGCGACTACGTGAGCCTCCACACGTTCCTGAACTCTTCCACCCGCCACCTAATCAATGCCGAACGGCTGGCCATGATGAAGCCGACGGCCTACGTGATCAACACCTCGCGAGGCGGGGTCATAGACCAGGAGGCATTGTACGAGGCGCTGAAGGCGAAGCGTGTTGCCGGAGCGGCCCTCGACGTTTTCGAGACCGAACCTCTTGAGGAGACTAGCCCGCTCAGAACACTGGACAACCTGTACTTGTCCGCTCACTGTGGCGGCGTTACGTCGGATGCCCGCGCCCGTTCGGGGCAAACAGCGGCCGAGGACCTCTTGCGTGTGCTGAAGGGTGAGAAGCCAGCGCATATGGTGAATCCGGAGGTACTTGGATTTTCCTAACCGCGAAGACAGCGGGCCAACCGACCGCGGTGGGGAAGAGAGCCAGTGTGCGCCCATTGTGCCTTCGTGCGTTTGTGGTAAATTGTGGCACCGACCCAAAACAGCCCCAGTGCGGAGCGGAGGAGAGAAAGTGGCACATCCTGGCGAACTCAAGTACGAACTGGTAGAGGGGTGGGAGAGACTTCCCGAGGGGTTCAAACACCTGGACTGCGTAGGCGCGGGCATCGACGCCAACGACCGCGTCTACGTCATTACCCGCATGGACGCCCGGGTCATCGTTTATGAGCCCGACGGCACCTTCGTGACATCCTGGGGTGAGGGGATCTTTACTCCCAGGACTCACTGCATCAAGTTCGCTCCGGACGGCTCGGTCTACACCGCGGACGACGGCAACCACACCATCCGAAAGTTCAGCCCCGATGGGGAGCTGCTGATGACCCTTGGGACTCCAGGAGTTGCCTCCGACACCGGTTACGTCAAGGAAAAGGGGCTGTCCAGCATCACCCACGGGGGCCCTCCCTTCAACCGGCCGACAGGCGTCTCCCTCGCCCCCAATGGCGAGATCTACGTCTGCGACGGCTACGGCAACGCGCGTGTCCACCGCTTTACCGCAGACGGCAAGTTGATCCAGTCCTGGGGAGAGCCCGGAATCGGCCCAGGGGAGTTCATGCTGCCGCACGACATCTGGGTGCAGCCCGATGGGACGGTGATGGTAGCCGATCGTGAGAACGATAGGATCCAGTTCTTCAGCCCCGACGGCGAGTTCCTTCGGGAATGGACCCATGTCCAGCGGCCTACGGGACTCGCGATGGACAGGGAGAACAGGATCTACGTCTCCGAGCTTTGGTGGCGAGAGGGACAGAAGTCTCCCAAGTATGGCCTCATCCCCGAGCACAAGCAAGGCAGGGTGAGCGTGCTGGCACGAGACG
>JAJYKO010000307.1:3384-6780 GCA_021788565.1 Chloroflexota bacterium | reverse complement strand
TTTTATCAGCGTCCGTCGCCCGATTCTGGGCAGCTTGCCTTCGCGCGCATGCCCATCGGTCGGTGTCAACTTGCGCTCTTCGTCTTCCATCTCGATTCCGCCTTTCGCGGTCACCGCCGTTGTTTAGCAGACGAGTCGGGACCGCTCCGGAGCTCGTCAAAATCCGACCGTATTCACGCTAGAACTGTGCGAGACTGCCTTCCATCTTCGCCCTGCGCACGGCGAGCCGGAACGACCAGAGCCCCAGCGGCAGAAGGACCGCCGCGAAGGCCAGCAGGGCGACCAGATTGAGCCAGAGCTCCTGAATGGAGTAGCCCTGCAGGAGCGCGAGCCGCATCCCTTCCAGGGAGTATGTGAGCGGGATGAGCCTGGAGATCGCCTGGAGCCAGTCCGGCAGCACGCCCACCGGGTAGTAGACGCCGGCTAACAGCCCCGAAAACGAGCCGAAGGCCCAAGCAATGGGGTCACCCTTCTTCAGCACCATGATGAAGCTGGCGGAAAGGATCCCGATGCTCGCGAAGCAGAGGACCGACACCAGGAGGACCGCGACCGCGGCCAGAACATCGGCGTGCCCGAACCTGACCCCGAAAAGAACGATGCCGACCAGCAGATAGACCAAGACCCGGAAAGAGGTGAACAGGTATCCCCACAATGAAGACGCGATCAAGATCATCGACAGCCGCGTCGGCGACAATATCATCAGTTCCAGCGTGCCATTGCCCTGCCCCTCTCGAATGCTGCGGGAGAAGCTGTTCAGGCCCAACCACAGGTAGCTGGAGAAGGCGACGCCGACCAGGAGAAAGGCGAAGTAGTTGCCCCCATACTGCTGCAGCGACGGTATCACGGCGGCGCCGAAGACCCGTGCCATGAAGTAGAACATCGCGACCTGAAACAGGATGCCCGCGAACTGCATGATGAAGGACGTCCTGTAGCTGACGTTCGTCAGGAAATCCCGTTCGACGAAGGCCCGAGCCGCTAGCATGAGACCAGCGCTCCCTCGGCCGCCGGCTCGAACGGCTCGACTCGACCGTCGCGGCCGGATGCATCGCGGACCAGTTCGACGAAGATCTCCTCCAGCGGCCTCTCCTCGACGCGGCAGTCGTGGATGCTGCCGCCCAGCGAAACCACCGCCTCGATCAGCCCGGGCAGCACTGCCCGGCTGTCGGCCATCCCCACCTCGAGGACCGTCGTCCCGTCTTGCCGGCCCGCCACCGAGACGCCCGTCACCCCGGGAAGTTGCTCCAGGGCCACCCAGCGTCCCCAGCGGCCGTCCAGGCCGCCAACCTCGAGGTGACAGCGGTCGCGCTTGCGGCCGAGCCGTAGCTCGCGAAGCGTTCCCATGGCGAGGACGCGGCCCCGGTCAAGGACCGCCACGCGGTCGCACAGCTGCTCCGCCTCCGCCATCTGGTGGGTGGCGAGAATGATCGTGCAGCCGGTCCGCGAGATCTTCTCCTTCAGGAACTCGCGCACGGTCTGGGCGCTCACCGGGTCCAGGCTGCGGGTGGGCTCGTCGACCAGCAGCAAACGCGGGTTGGCGAGCAGCCCTCTGGCGATTGCCATCTTCTGCCGCATCCCTGTGGAGTAAGTCTGAAAGCGCTGGCTGGCGGCTCCGGCCAGGCCGAGAAGTTCCAGCAGTTCATCCGCCCGCTTCTCCGCCTCGGGCCTGTGGAGCTGGTACAGCGCGGCGAAAAAGAGCAGGTTCTGGCGCCCGGTGAGCCTCCAGTAGAAGCTCCGCTCGTCGGCCGTGATCAACCCCACCATCCGGCGGGCCTCGGACTCCTCGCGCACAACGTCGTGGCCGAAGATCGTGGCTCGCCCGGAGTTGGGGAGCACGAGGGTGCTGAGGATCTTCATCAGTGTGGTCTTGCCAGCGCCGTTCGGACCCAGCAGCCCGAACAGTTCCCCCTCCGCCACCTCCAGGGAGATGCCGGCCAGCGCCGTCACCTCTTCCGGGCGTACCCAGGGGAGGACGTGCCGGTAGCCCACGGTCCTGGGGAACCGCTTTACCAGGTCAGTGACGACGACGGCCGGGACCATCAGTCTTTCTCCACACGGTTCACGTTAGCCCCGCTTGATGTCGCGCACGCCCTAGACTCAATGGCTAGCGCGCGGGAGCGAGCCACGTCACAGAAGTACTGAGTCCACCCGTCCATCCGGCCGGTCTCCATATAGGCATTGGCCGGGCACCACAGGCAGAGGTTGACCAGGGGACACTGGCCACACTTTCCGAGGAACTCCTGGTTTGTCGATCGAAGCTCCCGAACCCGGGGAACGAACCGGTTCCAGGCATCCGCCAGGGTCCCGCCGCGAAGGTCGTACTCGGAGCCGGGATGGCAGAGGGACGAGCAGAGGCGGAAGCGCCCGTCGTAGCTGACGGCGAAGCCGTGCGTACCGGCCCCGCAGCGGAAGACGTGATCGTCACTTTGCCGGCCAGGCCGCTGCAGGATCAGCGTGTCGCAGTGCCTGGCCAATGAGTCAGCACGCTCCTCGTCCGACTGCTCGACGGCCGCGATCTCCTCCGCCGAGAGCCGCTCTCCTTCGATGTCGCGGTTCCGCTCCTCGTCGCCATCGTAGCGAAGGTTGAGCAGTGGGTCGAAACGGAAGTAGTCCTTCGTCCGCTCCCGACAGAACCGGGCTATCTCGGGTAGCTCATGGACGTTGGAGCGAAGGGCCATCGCCTTCAGCCGCACCTTCACTCCGCCCTGCCGCAACAGGTCCAGGCCTCTGCGGAAAGCCGCGTAGGAGCCGGGCCGTCGGGTCACCCGCTCGTAGGTCGCGGGGGTCGCGCCGTACACCGTCACCTCGATGTCCCGTGGGGGGTACGAGCGGAAAAGGCGCACGTGCTCCTCGGTGACGGCTGACGCGTTGGTGAAAAGCGAGACGAGTAGGCCCCTCCGCTTCAGGCTCAGGTACAGGTCGGCGAAGTCCTCGCGGAGGAGCGGCTCGCCGCCCGTGATCAGGCACCAAAGGGCACCCATCGCGACGGCCTGATCGGCGATATTCTCGACCTCCGCGAGCGTCAGTTCCGCCTTTCGGGCGTCCGGGTCGCCGGCAGGCAGGCGGATGTAGCAGTGGCGGCAGTCGAAGTTGCAGCGAGGCGTCACCTCCAGATCGAAGGAGAGGGGCACTCGGCGGCTGCCCGTCCGCTCCCACAGCTCGAAATCGGGGAGATTCATCGAGGAGACGAAGCCCTCGTTCATTTCGCGCCCCGTCGAGGAAGGAGGAGAAGCAGGGGGTAAAGCAGCTGCCGCAGCGGGAGCAGAAGCCCGGACCTCGACAGCAACGCCACCAGCCCCCTCTCCGGTCCTAAACCGAGCCTAATCATCCTTCCCCCACGTTCCACAGCGGTCACCATGCCCAGAAGGTCGCCGCGGGAAAATAATCCGTCCCACTCCC
>JAJYKO010000307.1:0-3374 GCA_021788565.1 Chloroflexota bacterium | reverse complement strand
CCCGCCGCTGCCCCATCTCGCGACGATCCTGTGAACCACGACCTTTCCGGTCTCCGGCCTCACAAATGCTACTACGTCTCCCATGTGTGGCAGGTCATCAAGTAGAGGCGCCACTGTGATCACGTCGCCGTCGTGGATAAGAGGCACCATGCTCCAGCCCATCGCCCTGAACCGAAACGGCACCCCCTTCTCGAGCACGGCCCTCATCAATTCCGCCAGCGCTAGCCCGGAAAGGGCCAGTTCTCGCCCCTCGCCGGAGACGATGCCAGGCTCAGGCGTCCACGGCTTCAACCAACATCCCTCGGGTCACCAGTTCCGCCACCAGGCCGGCTACATCCTGCTCGATCTCCCCCTCAGGTGCGTCGTACTCCGTCCGGAGCGCCTCGACCACGGCTCCGAGAGTCTGTCCGGCGCCCAACCGTCGCCAGATCGCCCTGCCGGTCTGGTTCAAGGTGTACAGCTCGTCCTCCATGTCGCCGATCCCGGCCACAAGGGGCACGATTATCAGCTCGCCCTCGATCTCTCGGGCAACCACACCTTCGGAGGGGACGTACACACCATCCGGCTTAACTTCCACCAATTCCATCGTTTCCTCCATCCATCTTTCTAACCCGCTCCGCCCCGTCACTCACTTCCCACGCCCGCTCCCCTTCGGCCAGCAGCCCCAGGTAGCGCGCCTGCTCGTGGGCCATCTCGCAGAGGTACTCCACCGGCGAATCCAGGGTACCGTGCTCTGCCCACGACTTGGCGGGACACTGTTCGCACACCCCCTTCAGGAAACAGCGAGCGCAGCGGGCCAGATATTGGGGGTTCGTTGCCCGCATGTCGCGCAGTCTGGGGAACACGTCGGTCAGCGCTTCTCGCAGGGAGCCGTTACTGAGATCGTACGCCAGCGCCGGATCTCGGAGCGTCATGCAGGGCTGAAGCGTGCCGTAGGCGTCCACGCTCACCGTCTGTCCGGCGCCGCAGTCGAAGAGCCTGTCACCCCCGGGGCCCAGAAACCTGGAGCAGAACTCGGCCATGTCGCGGCGGTAGCGCTCAGGCCGGCGCGCGAGGAAACGCACCCACTCCGTGGGGCTCACCCGCAGGTTGACGATTAGCCGGTTGCGGGCCGCGGAGTCCCTCCGGCCCCTCGCGTCGAGAGCCCCGACGTAGCCCGGAGTACCATCCATCCCAGGTAGGGTCGCTGCCCACGCTTCGAACTCCTCCCTCTCGTCCCTGGTAGGTGGTAACTGCGTGCCCTTGACCAGGAACGGCACCCCCGCCGCTAGAAGCAATTCGACCCCATGGCGAAACTGCGCGTAGGAGCCGGGAGCGCGGCTGACCACCTCATAGGACGCGGGGTGCATGCCGTAGACGGTGATCTCCACCTTCTCCAGCGGCGGCACCCGTGCCAGCAGGCCGGCCAACTCCGGAGTGATCAAGCGCGCGTTGGTGAAGAGGATGACCCGCAGGCCCAGGCGGCGGGCGAACAAGTAGAGGTCTGGGAAGTCTTCTCTCAGGAGTGGCTCGCCGCCGGTGAAGCGCACCGAGAGGGCGCCGAGGGCAGCTGCCTCGCCCAGGATGCGCTGCCACTCCCTCGTCAGAAGCTCCCGGGCCTTCGCCCGCCCATCGGACTCAGGACGGTTGATGTAGCAGTGGACGCAGTTGTTGTTACAGCGCTCGGTCAGCTCGACGTCCAGGCGTCCGAGCAGCGGCCCTCCCTGCGGCCAAATCGGGTGACGGCCGAGCCTCTGCCGCACGACGTAGCCCGACTCCGCTTCCAACTAGCCCGCCACCAGCTGCTTCAGCACGCCCAGAACCTTCCCGCTTTTGTCGAGCCGGAGACGGTATGCCGGCACTTCTCGGGCCAGAGCCCCCAATAGATCCAGCGTCTTCTGCCACCAGTCGGCCGTGACCAGGGGCCTGACCACGTAGAATGGCAGCTGCCTGACGACCTCTCTCCGGTCCTGGACGGGCACTAAACGGTTCTCCGGCGCCTGCTCGAGGAAGAGGACAGCCCGCAGCGGGGCCGAGGCCGATGACACCACGGGCACGTCTCCGTGGCTCCACGTGCCGTGGATCCGGAACCCCTCGGGCCAGCGACGAACGACAATTCGGTCATCGCACAGGATCTCGCCCTCGCTCCGAAGCATGGTCACGGTGGTGGACTTGCCGGCCTCGGAGTGGCCCACGAACAGCAAGCCCTGGCCGTCCAGAATCATGCCTGCGGAATGTATGTAGCAGGCCTCACGGTCGGCCAGCACGCGGGCCAACCATATCTGGTCCGTGGGGAACATGGTCAGAGCCTCGAGGTTGCCCGCGCGAAAATACTCGTCAGTCGGGTTGAATATCCGCCCGGCCGAGTGGTCCCGGTTGAACATGGCCACGCGGTGGAGGCTTGGATCTTCTGAGTCGGGGAGAATGCCCAGGTAGACCCAGGAGTCGTCCCGGCGGCGGATCTCCCACGGGACGTGGCGGTACACCCTCTCGCCCAGATCGTCTCCCCGCAGGTCGGGGAGGGAGAAGTGGTGATGAAGAGACACGACGTCACTCCCGGGGCGCGACAGGCGGAACGGGTCGAACTTAGGCCCAAACGTATTTTCAGATAACGGCAGGTCCGCCTGAACCCTCACGGTCAGCCCCGCCAGGCCGAAGAGCTGGGCTTCACGCCCGGCGGGGCGCCCGGGTTCTGCAATGAACACATTAAGCAATGTTATGGCAACTCACCTCTGGCGGGGAGCCTCCAGGCGAATCAGCCGCAGGGCGCAGCGGCCGGTCATGCGGTTCTGGCGCCGGATAGCTCCTGTTTGGCGTATATGTACTTAGCTCTTGTTATTGTCAGGGTGACAAGCCCCATTGTTGGGATCGCCAGCCTGGCAATCGCCGGTGTTACTAGGACCGGACACCACCGCCGGATGCTTGCAGAAGTCGAGTACACTCTCTTCCGGCCTGCCCCTGCCAAGGACGACCAACTGAGGTCTGGACCACACCTTCACTGTCATCGTGATCTCCTTTCGACTACCCATCTAGACCAACTAAATTCTACCACACGCTCGTGCCGTATTCGAGGGCACGTGTTGGGACTCCACCTGCTCGATTTCTGCAATCAATTTGCACCGGCTACGCTAAAAGTGCACGGCTGTGACGGAGGCAGACTTTGCATCTGCCCCATTTCGCCCCAGGCGCGCGCCCGCCGCGCCCAGCCTTTTCACTACCCGCGCCGGGGACCCCACCGCGACGCAGTGGGGCGGAACGTCCCTCGTCACCACCGCGTTCGCACCGACGACGGCGCCGCGCCCGACCCGAACCCCGTCCAGCACCGCGGCGCCGGCCCCGATCCACGCCCCGTCTTCGATGACTATCCCCTCCCCGGAGATGCCCTGGTCCATCAC
>JAJYKO010000306.1 GCA_021788565.1 Chloroflexota bacterium | reverse complement strand
CTGATCGGTATCTGGGGCGGCGTACGGCGCGAGTACGCGGCTATGAAGTTCATCCTATACACCATGGCCGGCAGCGTGTTCATGCTGGTGGGCATCTTCGCCATCTACTTCGCGGCAGGCAAGAACACCTTCGATATGACCGTGCTGGGAGCGCAGCAGTACGCTCCCACTTTCCAGTTGGTGGTGTTCCTGCTGCTGGCCGTCGGGTTCGCAGTGAAGATACCGATGTTCCCGTTCCACACCTGGCTCCCCGACGCCCATACCGAGGCACCGACCGCGATCAGCGTGCTGCTTGCCGGCGTGCTTCTCAAGATGGGTGCCTACGGTCTCATACGCATCCCCATGGGGATGTTGCCGGAAGCGGCGCACCAGATCGCTCCCTGGCTGGCGGGATTTGCCGTCGTCAACGTGCTGTACGGTGCGGCCGTCTCCATGATGCAGCAGGACCTGAAGCGAATGATCGCCTATTCCAGCGTTAGCCACATGGGATACGTGCTGCTGGGTGCGTCCGCACTCACTGCTGTGGGGATGCAGGGAGCGGTGCTCCAGATGTTCACCCACGGCACGATCACTGGCCTCCTCTTCATGATGGTGGGCCTGGTCTACGATCGAACCCACACCCGCACAATCTCGAATCTGGGCGGACTTGCCGCGAAGATGCCGGCGATCGCCGTCACGTTTGTGGTGGCTGGCCTGGCATCCCTCGGACTGCCGGGTATGAGCGGCTTCGTGGCGGAGTTCCTGGTGTTCATCGGCACCTTCCCAGTATGGCAGGTCGCCACTCTCCTCGGGGCCTTCGGCATCGTAATCACCGCGGGTTACCTGCTCTGGATGCTGCAGCGTGTGTTCATGGGACCGATCTCGGAGAAGTGGGCCCACGTGGGCGACGCGAATGCCCTGGAGATCTTCTACGTGAGCGTCATGGTGGCCGTGATCGTGGGTGTGGGAGTCTTCCCGAGTGTCCTGACAGACGTTATCAAGACCGGCGTAGTGCCCGTGGTTCAGAGATTTGCATCGATGTAACGAACCTCACCCCCGGCCCCTCCCCGTCTCGGGGAGGGGTACAGGGGAGGGGTCTGAGCGGAGGACAACTTGAACATAGTACTGCTGCTGCCCGAACTAATACTCGCGACCTTCGCCTGCCTGGTGATCATCGTGGATCTCTTCCTCCCCGAGACGGCGAAGGACGTCGACCTGTCCCTCATCCTCGCCGGCTTCGTCGCCTCCGCGGGGGCAAGCGTGGCGCTCATCGGGCGCAACACCACTTCCTTTTCCGGGATGCTGGTGGTGGACAACTTTGCCATATTCTTTCAGCTGGCGTTTCTGGCAGCAGCGGCCCTGGTTGCCCTGTCTTCGGTCGCCTTCCTGAGCCGGCACCCCGGACGCGAGGGTGAGTTCTACGCCTTACTGGCCTTCTCGACCGTCGGTATGATGCTGATGGCGAGCACCAGAGACCTGATCTCCATCTACATCGCACTGGAGCTCACCAGTATAAGCCTCTACCTGCTGGCTGGCATCGCCAAGGGCGACGTGAAATCGAGTGAGGCGGCCATCAAGTACCTCCTGCTTGGTGCCCTCTCCTCGGCGGTCCTGCTCTACGGCATGGCCATCCTGTACGGCCTCACTGGAAGCACCGATCTGGGAGAGATCGCCAAGGTGATCGGCAACGCTGCTTCCCCAGCCTTGCTATTGGCCATGTCTCTGGTCGCGGCCGGCTTCGGCTTTAAGATCGCGGTGGTGCCCTTCCAGATGTGGGCCCCCGACGTCTACGAGGGAGCGCCCACCCCGGTGACAGCCTTCCTGTCGGTGGCGTCCAAGGCCGCGGGCTTCGCGGTGGTGATCCGAGTTTTCACCGTGGCCCTGGGGGCCGTCCAGCCGGAGTGGATCAGCCTCTTCGCGGTGCTTTCGGCCCTCACCATGGTGCTGGGCAACGTGGTGGCCCTGACCCAGCGGAACATCAAGCGAATGCTCGCGTACTCCAGCATCGGTCACGCGGGCTATCTGCTGATGGGCGTTGCCGCGGCCAATGTGGCTGGTATCTCCAGCGTGATGTTCTACCTGGCCGGATACACCGTCACGAACCTGGCGGCTTTCGGGGTGGTCATTCTGGCCTCCCGCGCCATACCTGACGACACCATCGAGGGTTACTCGGGGCTGCACCGCCGCTCGCCGATCCTGGCTCTGATCCTGGCTCTCAGCCTTCTCTCCCTGGCAGGGCTCCCCCCCATGGTGGGCTTCTTCGCCAAGTTCTACCTGTTCGCCGCGGCGTACCAGGCCGGCCTGGTGTGGCTGGTGGTGCTGGGGCTGCTCACCTCGGCCATCTCCCTCTTCTACTACACGTGGGTGATCAGGCAGATGTACCTCGTGGCTCCGGCCAGCGAGGAGCCGATCCAGTTCCAGACGACCGCCTTCGTCTCGGTCGCGGCCGCCATTCTGGCCGTGTTCGTCCTGGGCATCTACTCAGACCCGTTCGTCAGCTTCGCCCGAGTGGCAGTGGCCAGCATGGTTCATTAGCAGGAACAGCCCCCGTAGCGTCTGGTTCTCTCTCAAGACTCCAGATCTACAGGGGCTGTTCCTCGTCTCTACTTTCTATTCACTTCCACCCCAAAGTTCGGGGTGTGTCACGCGCCGTGACACCTGGACGATTATCGCCCTAGTGGAGGGTCTTCAGGTAGGAAATGATCTGGGTCACCTGGTCCTGAGTCAGCCTACCCTGGAACCGCGGCATGACGGGGTCCAGATCCTGGTTGTCCTGGTCCTTGCCTGTCAGTATGGCCCGGCTTATCAGGGCGTCGCTATTGTTGTAGGTGGTCTCGAGACCCGGCGCGCGCAGGTCGGCGGACGTGGCACTGCCGATATTGAGGCCGCCGGCGCCGTTCGCCAGGTGACAGGCAGCGCAGTTGGTCTGATAGAGCGCCTTGCCCACCGGTTCAGTCTCGCTGGTGCCTGCAGTCGTCGCCGCGTTGCCGAAGTCGATGTTGGGTATGATCGGCGCCGTTGGCCGGATGATCTTGACGCTCTTGCTGTCCGCGCGCGCGGCGTGGCAGGAGTTGCATCCTGCGATCATTTTGTCGTAGGCAGCATTGAATGCGTTCAGGTCTTTGGCCTTGATCGCGTCCACGACCGGCTGAACCGACGTGGTCTCGAAGTTCTTTACGGACGGAGCCAGGGTGGGGTTGCGGAGCTCCAGTTTGCTGGCGTCACCCGGGAACTGGTCGTTCAACTCGTACAGCGCCATGGTCCAGTTCTGGGCCTGACCTGCAAACCACGCGAGGTTGACGTCGCGGGCGAAGTCGACCATGCGCGGACCGTTGCCGGCCTGCAGCGACCAGAGCGCCAGGCTGTTGTCCGCCGTGTTTAGCTGATCCCGGATGGACTGGTCGACATCCGCCTTCTGTGCGGCTGTGAGAGGTGTCACCGGCGGCGTGGCCGCCGTACCGTCGCTGGGACTGAGCCAGTGCGCGAAGCCCACGACGGTGAGATCCGTGGCGTTGCCCTTGGACACCTTGTAGCCGAACGGTCCAACGATGCCGCCCGCGGGTATGGACGGAGCTACCCAGGCAGCCGATCCACCGTTGGAGCTGAGGAAGCCGGTGCCCGAGGGCGTGTTCGTAACGGATGTGAAGGCGGCGCCGTTGGGGATCGCCCCTGCCACATACACGTTTCCGATAGCGGATTTGCCGGTATTGCGTATCACGACCTCATAGGTGACCGAGTCGTCGCTCTGCCAACCGGAGATCGACACCGATACAGGACTGCTGACCGCTGGTGCTGGAGCCTGGGTAGGAGCGGGAGCTGGTGCCGGTGTCTGGGTAGCAGCGGGAGCCGGTGCCTGAGTTGGCGCCGGTGCTGGCGCTGTATGGGATATCTGAGCGAAGGCGCCCGCAGGATCCGTAGAGTGAGTGGGGATTGCCTCAAAAGCCTGCCCGGTGGCGTTCCGCGGACCGCCGCCGGCTGGGTTGACGTGACAGGTGGCGCAGGGCTGGCCTGTCGCCGCGGCGTACTGTGGAAGGGCGTCGGTTACGGTTGCCATGGCAATCATAATGAGCATCGCTGCCGCGCTCGCTATCGACAGCGAAATTCCGAGTCGTCGCGAGAAAAGTCGGCTCATGTTTCTCCCCCCTTCTGGCAAAACTATGGTGGAATCAGTTGCACCAAAGAATGGGACGCGGATGGCAGCCTACACCTTGACGGAATCCTCCTTTCCCGGCCTCCTCCCGCCATGCCATGCCTGAGACGGGTTCTACCGCATGGGGAGCGACCAAGACACCCGTCTCAAACCAAACTCAGACTAGGCCTTTCCCGAACCTGGGGTATGGCATGGTTACAGAGGAGCACAACACAGTGCAACACCCGAGGGCATCTTTGCCGACCGGGGCTTCACCGTCCACAAGACTCGCGGCCTGAGAAGAGCCGCCCGCTGCACGAATACGACGAAGGCACGCAGCTTCCCCCCGCCTGTGGATTATGGCACAATCACTCAACTAATACAACCAAGTTAATGATTTGCCTGGCTTATTGTACTGACCGGGGCGCCAGCGCGGACGCCTGCCGGCAGAAAGCGACAAAGAGGCCCAGCCGCGATTGCACGACATAGGGCCCGTGACTCGAGCTCCCGCCCGAGTCACGGGCCCTACAAGGTCGACCTGATACCGTACCATCCACCGCGACAAGCCGCGCCTTCGAAGTCGGCCGCTGCGCTTGCTCCGACAGCTGGCTACGGCTGCAGCAAGATCTTCATGGAGGCATCGCCCTTCTTGGCTAGGTCCAGCGCGTCGTGCCACTCCCCCAGCGGCATTACGTGCGAGACCATCGCCTTGGCGTCCACCTTGGCCGCGGCCAGCAGGTTGATGGCGGTCTCATAGTCGGGCCGCATGTAAGCGCGACTGCTGACGAAGCCGACCTCCTTCAGATCGAAAGCCGTGAAGTCCACAGGAACCGGCTCTTTGGGCATGGCCACCATGGCCACTGTACCCTGGATCCGGGCCAGCAGCGGCAGCAACTGTGCAGTCGCTGCGACGCCGGCAGTGTCAATCACCACGTCGGCCCCCTTACCTCCGGTTCGCCTTAGCACTTCCTGCAGGGTATCCGCCTTCTTCGCATCGATCGGATCGAAACCGAGCTTCCTGGCCAGCTCCAGCCGCCAGTCACTCATCTCCACGATATCAACAGGTGCCGACGACGCCACCCTTGCCACCTGAGCGCACAACAGCCCGATCGGACCGCCACCCAGCACCACCACCCGGTTGTCCAGCTTTACCCCGGCTCGCCGCACGGCATGGACGCCGACGGAGGTGGGCTCGACCAGCGCCGCATCCTTGACGGAGAGCCCTTCAGGAAGCCTGTACGCCCGCTCAGCGCGAGCGATCACGTACTCGGCAAACATCCCCGGGATATCGATCCCGAGGTGCCGAAGGTTCCGGCAGACGTTGTAGGTTCCGGCCCGGCAGGCGTAGCACTTGCCGCACGGGACCAGCGGCTCCACCACCACCTGATCGCCGACATTCAGGTCGGTCACTCCGGCCCCCAGCTCGACGATTTCGCCTGAGACCTCATGGCCGAATGTGATCGGCGGCGTGACCCGCTTGTGCTTGCCGGTGTAGATGGTGATGTCCGACCCGCAAACCCCCGCGTACGCGACCTTGATAAGGACTTCATCCGGGCCCGGCGCGGGCTTCGCCAACTCCTCGTACTTGACTTCCGTGCCGCCGTAATAAACGACCGCTTTCATGCGATCCTCCCTAGTTCAGGTCCGTAGGGCGGGGCGCTCTACCCCGCCGCCCGATTGACTACGGCCCGGCGGGGGACAAGCCCGCGCCCTACGGCAAATAGCTGGTTACGCTATCGTTGCGCCGATGGACTGGAGCGCGCTGGCGAATACCGGCATCTCAGGTACAAAGGCCCGCGGGGGCAGGCTGGCCAGGAACACGCATGCCGCCGCGATGTCGTCTGGCTGGAGGGCCTTGTCCAGGGTGTCCCTCGTCGGCCGAACCTTCCGCTTCTGCATGAGCGGCGTGTCAGTAAGCCCGGGCATGACGACGCTGACACGGATGCCGTTCTTCGCCTCTTCCATCCGGGTAGCGTGGGCCAGTCCGTTCACGCCCCTCTTGGCCGCCTGGTAGCCGATTCCCGAGAAGTCCGGCCACGCCGCGGAGCAAGAAGTTACGTGAATTATGAGCCCGCCTCCCTGCTTGCGCAGTTGCGGCAGAATAGCCATCGTCAGATTGTAGGCGCTAATGAGGTTGACGTTGATCAACTCCTGCCAATCCGCGTCGGTAAGGTCGGCCAGGAGCCTGTTGGTGGTGTTGGTGCCCACCGAGTTGACCAGTACGTCTACCCTGCCGAATCGCTCGACGGCCATGTTCACCAGCGCCTGAGCATCGGCCTTCACGGAGGCGTCGGTCTTTATGTAAAAAATCTCACCCCCCGCTGCGGCGGCTTCCTTCGCAAGGGAATCCAGGGCCTCTGGCCTCCTCGCGCCAGCCACGACCTTGCAGCCGGCTGCGGCAAGCGCCAAAGCCGTGGCCCGGCCCATTCCGCTGCTCGCCCCCGCCACTACAGCTATCTGTCCGGAAAGGTTGCTCATGTCTCCTCCTCGATTATTCGACGGACCGGCGTTGTCCCTACCCCCAGGAGCCGGGTTGTCCCGCCAGCATCTTGGAGCCAGCGTTGTCCCAACGCCGGCGGTTGATTGGTGCCTCCCTCTCCCAGAGGGAGAGGGTCAGGGTGATGGAATCGCTCGGGTTGCGATAACCCAGGCTCCTCGATGCTGGGCCAGGTTGTTG
>JAJYKO010000305.1 GCA_021788565.1 Chloroflexota bacterium | reverse complement strand
GTGGCTTGTCTTCAGGAAGCATAACGTCTGGTTCACGCTGGTGGCCAGTGGGTCGGCTCTGCTGGTGAACCTCTCGTACAACCCGCCGAACTCGCTGACTTACTTCCTGGTCTTCATGCTGTCGTCGATGCTGCTCCTCATAAGGACGACGCTCTACCTGAAGGAGCACGACTGGAACCGCGCCGACGCGGACTACAACCGTTCGCTGACCTGGGATTTCCTCTGGCGCGGTGGCCTGCTCTCGGCGGTTATCGTGGCCCTTGCCTGGGTCATGCCCACCGGAACCGTCAACGCCTCGGTTGCCGAGAATTGGAGCAACGTGACCGGGCCCTGGCAAGATCTCCAGTCGGGGTTCGACCGGATGTTTGCCTCGGTAGGGGCTTCGACTGCCAACACGGACGTGAACCGGTTTTCCAAGACCCTCGCCCTAAAAGGAGCCATCGAACTGGGATCGGACCTGGTCATGGAGGTGTCCTCCCCCAAACCCGACTACTGGGCAACCCAGGCGTACGACAAATATACCGGACAGGGGTGGATGAGTTCGGCTCCCCAGGTCGCACGGCTGGATGCCAACGACCAGAGGCTGGCCGACACGAGCCTCTATGCGGGGCGGATGGATCTGGAGCAGCATTTCCAGGTGGAGGCTGGGCGCAGCACAAGCATCTTCGCTGCCGACAACGTGGTGAAGCTGAGCTTGCCTGTGAACGCTGAGTACTTCGACAGTCTCAACGACCTCACGGCGGTGCATTCGCTTATCCCGCTGCGCCAGGGTCAGCAGTACGCCGTGATATCTTCGGTTTCCGTGGCCAGTGCCGCCGATCTCCGAGCCGCCGGCACCGAGTATCCCAGTTGGGTGCAGCACTATCTGGAACTGCCGGCCGAGATGAGCAATACGGCGACGAGCGACACGGGCCACGGCGGCTATCGGGGCAGATGGGGCTCCCCCCTCTGGCGGGTCACTTCCCTGACGAGAAGGGTTACTCGGGGGACCGATAATCCCTATGATGCCGCCGTTGCCATCGAGAGCTACCTTCGCCAGTTCAAGTACGAGATCGACGTGCAGGCCCCGCCGCCTGATCGTGACGCAGTGGATTGGTTTCTGTTCACCTCCAAAGTGGGCTACTGCGACTACTTCGCCTCCGCCATGGCAGTCATGGCGAGGACCCTTGGCATACCATCGCGCGTCGTGACGGGTTACAATACCGGCACCTACAATGCCCAGACAGGTTTGTACGAGGTGAGGCAGGAGAACGCCCACTCCTGGCCAGAGCTGTTTTTCCCGAACTACGGCTGGGTACGATTCGAGCCTACTCCGGCGGAGCCCGCCTCTTCGCGACCTGAGACGACCCTGGTGAACACAAGCCCTACCGATTCGTCACCGAACAGTGGCGACTTGCAGGCTTTGAGCTTCGATACGACCACCCGTGACAAAGTGCTACTGGACCAACCCTCGGACACTTCAGGCCAGGGTCTCTCGAGCGAGGGGAATCCCGCCCAGGGACTTTCGGCGTGGCAGCTTCTAGCTGGCGTGATGGGTCTGGTCCTGCTGGGGCTGGCAGCCGGCCTTGCCTGGAGGCGGGGAATCTCCAGGCTCACTTCCACTGAGTGGGCCTACCTTCAGATGTGCGCTGTGGCCGGTTTTCTCGGATGTCGGTTGCGCCCTTCGCAGACACCCGCCGAATATGGTCAGTTTCTAGTGAAAGCCTCGCCAGAGCTGCAACCGGACGTGGATCTTGTGGTAAACTCCTACATTGAAGAAACCTATTCGGGTAGGGAGTCAGCCACCAGAGACGCTGCCGGTAGCTCTTCTCAGCGTCTCCGGAGAAGGCTACCCTTGTTGCTTCTACGTCGCAAGTTCTTTAGGCGTTAGCGATTAGCTATTGGCCAATAGCTAATCGCTAACAGCTAATCGCTATCCGGAGGCCCACAATGCGCGAAAAGGTAGTCAGGCCGGAACGGCGACGGCTGGAGCGACGATCTAATCGGTTGTCGGCTCTCGGCGATGCGTTGGCAGAGAGCCCGTGGAGCGACCGGCGCACCCAGTGCTGGAATCTGGAGCCGGATTGTTCGGAAGAGCGACGCAAGAACTGTTCTGCCTACTTCGTGCGTCGCAATTGCTGGGACCTCTGGGCGGCGGAGTATTTCCCGCCGGGGCGCCGGCCCTGTTGCCATCCGGATACGGATTGCTCGGAATGCACGGTGGCTGCCGCCAAGTTTAAGGGGCCGATCCCGATCCCGATTTACGTTGCTACCCCCCCCAAATCAGATCCAAAGCGGCACGATTCGCCTGCGCCCGCCGCGTCATTCTGTCGGTACCTGTACAATCCCAGGGACGGCTCTACGCCTCAACGATCGGAGATTGACCCACGAAGCGACTTCAGGTGCCGTCGCCGGCCAGGTGTTCTGCTTCACGAGAGCTACGTATCTGAGGTGTGCAGCTGCCTGGAGCACCACGACTGCATCTTCTACGAAACTGAATGATTGAACAACCTCTCTGAAATACCTCTGCATATGCGTCCCTGCGCTATTGCATCTAAAGGTAACATGTTGTATATTCGCCCAGGTGGCAGTCTAGCCCTTGGCTGAGCTCTGCGTAGTTCGTACTCCGACTGTGGTAGTCCGACGAGGAACGTCTGCAACGGCTCGTGCCCATGAGTGCGCCTGACAATGCGGTCCAGAGGTAAAAGGAGGTCCCAGGGGTGAGCTTCGTGGACAAAACTCTTCGGTGTCGTGAGTGCGGACGCGAGTTCGTTTTCACGGCCGGCGAGCAGGAGTTCTATCAGTTGAAGGGGCTGTTGAACGAACCTGCCCGCTGCCCGGAATGCCGCGCTGCACGTAAGTCTCAGCGGACGTCCCAGGATGCGTCCGGCATGAGGATGGCAGGGGTACGCGCACCCAGAGAGATGTATCCAGCCGTTTGCGCCGAATGTGGCGCGGAGACTCAGGTCCCGTTCCTGCCTCGAGGCGACAAGCCGGTGTACTGCAGCACCTGCTTCGACCGTATTCGATACAGCCGCTAGGACTGGGTATAGGGGGCAGGGGTCGGGGGACGGGTTCCGAGGACACAAACAGGATGGGCAGGATGAACAGGATATGTGTGGGACATTCCCACTGATAGGTCCTTGTCATCCTGCCTATCCTGTCTATCCCGTTCGGTACTCCTGACCCCTGTTCCCTGAGCTAAGCTACAGGTCCAGGGCCGCCACCAGTTGACTCAGGAAGCCCTCCGCGTCGGCGACCAGCCCTATTGCCTGGAAGCTCCCCCTGTCCGCCAGTTTGGTCACGACGGCAGGGTTGATGTCCACGCATACGGTGGTGACGCTGGCCGGCAGGAGGTTGCCCACGGCTATTGAGTGGAGCATCGTGGAGATCATCAACACCATGTCCACTCGCCGCTGAATTATGGAGCGCATCCTCCGCTGAGCCTCGATGACGTCGGTCACCACATCGGGCAGCGGGCCGTCATCCCTGATGGACCCTGCCAGGACGAACTCCACCCCTTGCTTCACGCAGCTGTACATTATTCCCTTGGTGAGTAGCCCCTGCTCCACCGCCGCCTTTATGCTTCCCGCCCGCCGAATGCGATTTATCGCTCGGATGTGGTGCTGGTGTCCTCCTTCGGTCTGCGTTCCCTCTGTCAAGGAGATGCCGAGTGACGTCCCGAAGAAGGCACCTTCGATATCGTGGGTGGCCAGAGCGTTCCCCGCGAAGATGTAATTGACGTAACCTGCCTCGATTAGCCTCGCCATGAGAGGCGCGGAGCCTGTGTGGGTGACGGCGGGACCTGCCACTACCAAAGTCTTGCCGCCACGCGCCTTGACCGCTTTCATCTGGGTGGCGATATCTCGAATGATCACGGCCTTGGGCTTCTCGCTGGAGACGGTGCTTCCCATGAAGCTGAAGACCTCTTTGCGCCCGCTCCCTCTCGGGCGTTCCAGAGGGATTACCCTCACTCCCCGGTCGCCCACCACCACAAGCTCACCTTTCTTCACGTCCGCCAGGGGGACCGTGTGCGCGGTCTTGTCCTCGTAGTCAACCACGATGCCCAGGTCCATCTCGGGGTGTTCTACTGTCACCCAGCCGCCGTTCAGCCGCACCATGGTCTCGAGGTTGGTCGTCGAGTAGAAGTCCTCGGGGAACACCCCGTCCGCCGGGGCTGGCTCCGCCTTCACCTGCTCGATGGAGGTGACCGTGGCACCCAGCCGCCGCGCATGGTTTACCAGCAGCTCTAGCACCTCTGGGGAATCGGCCTGGAGTTCGATCCGGGCATAGCTGGGTTCGTTCTTGTGGCGCCCAACCCGGAAGTCCTCGATGGTGAAATTGCCACCCCGATCCATAACCTCATCCATGATCTGGGGTAGGATCATCGAGTCGATTATGTGGCCCTGCAGCTCGATTTCCTGAGTGTACGCATGCTGATTGTCCATGAATCCTCCAAAGGCAAGGCATCGCAGAGGCCTGCGCCCCGTCGTGCCAGTCGCACTGCGATTGGGAAAGAGTAAGAGGTCGTCTTCCCTAAATTATACCATCACCCGTTCCCTGCTTGTCCTTCAGCCCACGATGGTTTAACCTTGGGGCTACCCGAAAAGGAGGAGACAACATGAAGGCACTAGTCTACTACGGCGTGGGCGACGCCCGATACGAGGACGTACCAGTTCCATCTCCGGCCGAAGGGGAGGTCCTGGTGAAGATAAGCCACAGCGGCGTCTGCGGGTCGGACCTCAGCGTCTACGCCGGCAAGCACCCGAGAAGGAAGCCGGGCATCGTCATGGGACACGAGTTCTCCGGCGAGGTGGTCGAAGTCCGCTCCGCCAGGAGCGACCTGCGTGCAGGCGAGCACGTAGTGGTGGAGCCCCAGACCCCGTGCGGGGAGTGCTACGCCTGTCGAGAAGGCAACTACAACGCGTGCACGATCCTGAAAATGCACGGGATAGACCGCCACGGCTGCTTCGCCGAGTACGCTGTGGCCGCTGCCGAGCGGACGTATCGAATCCCCGACTCGCTGCCGCTGAAGACCGCTGCTCTTGTGGAGCCGACGGCCGTCGCTGCTCACGTCGTCCGGCGGTCGCAGGCAAGGTTGGGGAACCACGCCGTGGTGCTAGGGGGCGGCCCTATCGGCCTCCTGGTGGCGCAGGTTGCCCGCGTCGCGACCTCGATGCCGGTGGAGTTGGTGGAGCTGAGCTCCTGGAGGCTCGAGCTGGCGAAGAAGCTGGGCTTCGACCCCATCGATCCGAGCAAGGTCGATCTCAAGGACGAGATCCTGTCTCGCACGGGAGGCAAGGGAGCGGACCTGACCTTCGACTGCGCCGGAGCTGCGCCGACGGCCGCGCTGTTCGCCGCCATCACGCGGATCCGCGGCAGGGTTATCCAGGTCGCCATGCCCCACGATCTGCGCTCGGTGGATATCGCGGGCTTCGCCTTCAGGGAGATCGAGTACGTTGGGTCGAGGAACTACGTTTTCACAGACTACCTGACTGCCATCTCTCTCGTGGCGGAGCACAGGGTGGACGTAGAGTCCATGATCTCCCACGTCTTCCCCCTGGCGCAGGGCAAGGAAGCGCTGGACCTGGCCGCCAAGGGAGGCGACTCGATGAAGGTGCTGGTCAAACCATAGGATGGGTATTGGGTGATAGAGGGACTCCCTCTCCCTCTGGGAGAGGGTCGGGGTGAGGGAGAGTTCATTCGCTATCCCCTAACACCCAACATCCAAGACGCATCACCCGACTGGAGGGAGTATGACACCAGAGGAACTGCTCAAGGAGAGGGGGCTAACGCTTCCGTCACCGCGTAAGCCGATGGGCAACTACGTCGGATGTGTGCGAACGAGCAACCTCGTCTTCGTGTCCGGACACGGACCGGACTTCGAGGGCGGCAAGCAGTGGAGAGGAAAAGTCGGCAGCGACCTGACCGTCGACGAGGGCTACGCCGCGGCGCAGCAGGTGGCTCTCAACCTGCTGGCCACCCTGAAAGGCGAAATCGGCGAGCTTACCAGAGTGCGGCGCATTGTCAAGCTGCTGGGTATGGTGAACTCCGCGCCTGACTTCGGCGAGCAGCCAAAGGTGATCAACGGCTGCTCCGATTTGCTGGAGGACCTTTTCGGTCCGCGGGGCAAGCACGCCCGATCGGCGGTGGGCATGGCTGCTCTCCCCACCGGCATCCCAGTCGAGATCGAGATGATCGTAGAGGTGGAGTAGGGCGGGGCACAGGGCCCCGCCCTACGGCTCGCTACTCCACGGCCTTTCTGGCGGCCAGCAGGTTCACCACCGGCACCGTTTGCGGGTAGGTGCACCCGGCAGCCACGATCAAGCGGCGCCCACCCATCTTGTTCACGGCATCCTTGACCTGACCTGCTACGTCCTCGGGTGTTCCGAAATGGAGCAGCTCATACTGCTCGACCCCTCCGATGAGTGCCCCAGTGAACAGCTTCGCGGCCTCCTGTAGGCCGGGCCATGTGGTGCGGTCGTGCCAGTTGATCGCCTGCACAGGATACCCTGCCACCTGGCCGAACATTGGGTACTTACCGTGAAGGTGAAGAACGTTGAACCACCCTCCCTGCGCTGCAGTCAGAACATCCAGGTCGAAGGGACGGCCGAACCGCAGATACTCCTCCTCGCTCATCATGTCGAAGCTCGCCGACGATGTGGAGAGGAAGATGCCGTCGGCACCCTCCAGAATTGCGGCCCGGACGAAGTTCGCGCAGGTCTCCGTAAGCGCGGCCAGGGCACGAAGAACTCGTTCTGGCTCGCGACGCACCCAAACCAGATATGCCTCGTCGCCCGCCAGGAACCGAGCC
>JAJYKO010000304.1:1229-6802 GCA_021788565.1 Chloroflexota bacterium | reverse complement strand
CCCGAGCGCGATACGGATAGATGGCACGGTCGATGAGACCGACGTGGCCAAGCTGAAAGTGGGCCAGCCGGCCACGGTCACCTTCGATGCCCTCCCAGGCACAACGCTGGATGGCAAGGTCACAGCCATTTCCCCCTCGGGCACCGCCACTCAGGGGGTGGTGAGCTACCTGGTTTCGGTAAACGTGACCAATCCACCGTCGACTCTAAAAGGAGGAATGAGCGCTACCGTGACCATCCAGACCCAGCGAGAGAACAACGTCCTGCTGCTGCCGCTGCGGGCCGTCACTACTCGGGGCCAGACGCACACGGTGGAGGTGCTACCGGCTGGCAAGGGCGCCAAGCCTGAGGTGAAGCCGGTACAGATCGGAGCGCAGAATGACACACAGGTGGTGATAACCTCAGGGCTGAAGCCGGGGGAACAGGTGATCATTCCCACCACATCCGTCGCTCAGCCGAGGATAAACGTCGGTGGCGGCGGCTTCGGCCGCGGCATCGGCAGACCTGGAGGATGATAGGGGACCGGGCGGGCGGACCGCCGTGTCCGCCCCTACGTCGCCCAACGTTGTAGGGGCGGACCGCCGTGTCCGCCCGCCCGCCGCAGACCGTTACGGCAGGCGGCTGAACCACAGGAGCGAAAGGCCTCCGGCGGTGAGCATCACCACCGCCGCAGCGGCTGTGAACCCCGCCGTAAGCTCGGTCTGCTCTGTCTTGAAGACCAGCTTGGTGCTGAGACTCTTGTAGATATCTGCCAGGTTGGTCTCACTATCTGCCTTGAAGTAGGTCCCATCCGTCTCCTGGGCAATGCGCTTGAGGGTAACCTCATCCAGACGCACGCGCGCCGACATTCCTCCAAGCCTCAGGATTACTCCGTTAGGATCACCAACACCAACGGTGTAAATGCGCACGCCCCGATCCGCCGCCTGCTGGGCGGCGTCCAGCGGAGGAGGTCCGATATTGCTCGCCCCGTCGCTCAACAACACGATAACCGCCTGGGTGTAGCTGCCGGGGGGCACGGGCGCCGGCGTCGCTGTCGGCTCGGGCGCTGTGAGCGCATCCGGGGGGGAAGGGGTTGATGTCGCGCCAGGTTGATCGAAAATCGCGGACAGCGAGGTTAGAATGCCGCTTCCAATCGCGGTGGAGCGCTGTGGTTCGAGACGGTCAATCGCCGCGAGCACGGAGGCGCGTTCCGTGGTTGGCGCCTGCACCACAGAGGCCGTGGTGCTGAACGAGACCACGCCAATGCGGACATTTTGTGGCTGCTGCTGCACGAACGCGCGAGCCGCGGACTTCGCCGCCTCGATTCGGCTCGGCTTGAGGTCATCCGCGCGCATACTTCCTGATACGTCGATTGTCAGTATGACCGTACCCTCCTGCGATGGTAGCGTGACAGTTGCCGCCGGACGCGCCATCGCCACGATCATTATGGCTAGACCTACTAGGAACAGGATGGGCGGGATGTGGCGGCGGATGCCAGGACCAGGCCCGACGGCTTGCTTGACCAGGGAGAGGCTAGCATATCGGAGCGCATATCTTTGCCTGCGTCGTTGCATGAGAACATAGACGGCCACATATACGGGCACGATCAGAAGTGCCCACAACATCTCGGTCCATAGAAACGACATACCTCACCCCAAAGTAAGACCGAACAACGGGTATCAAGAGCTGATCGCTAATGGCTGCTTGCTTCTATCGGGTCGCTGCCTCTGCTGCTTGCGAAGTGTCGCGAACCGCACAATCTCCTTCGCCAAATCACCGTCGGTGGAAAGCCTGAGGACGTCCACCCCAGCGCTAGAAAGAATCGTGCTCAAAGCTTGCTCTCGCCGATGAGCGCTCTCGGCAAACCTTCGCCTAAAGCCCTGGTCATGCGTGTCGACATAAAGTTGCTCGCCTGTCTCGGAGTCCTGCAGCACCAGCGGGCCGACGTCGGGCAGCTCCATCTCACGCGGGTCGCTAAGACGGATCGCCAGTACCTCGTGGCGCTGAGCGAGCAGGTGAAGCGGCTTATCCCAGCCCGGTGCACTGATGAAATCAGAGACGATGAAGACGAGGGAGCGGCGTCGCAAGGTGCGAATCGCGGTCTCGAGCAGTGGTGTTAGGTCAGTTGCGTACGCATGCCTCACCGGGACCTGATGCAGTAGGTCATCGGTCAGGCGAAGGACCTGGACCTTGCCGCCCCGCGCTGGAATCACGCGATCCACTCTGCTCGTGTAGAAGATCGCGCCCACGCGGTTTCCGTGGCGGGTGAGAACGCGCGACAGAACAGTGGCGAAGTCGACGAGCAGGTCACGCTTGACCGTCTGCACCGTCCCGAAATCCACGGACGGGCTCAGATCGAGTAGAAACCACGCGGTAATTTCTCGGTCTTCCGTGAACTCGCGGACATACGGAGTCTGGAGACGCGCGGTGACATTCCAATCTATGTGTCGAACATCATCGCCGAACCGATACTCGCGTAGATCCGCCAGGTCGAGGCCGAAACCACGGAACAGCGTCCGATAGTCGCCCTGCAGGAGACCATCAAGGCGGCGTACCACCGTCCAGTCCAGGCGCCGCAGGATGGCTTCAGGGTTCTGCGATGGCATTTGAGTGTATCTGCAACAGTTGTGTCGGCGGCGAGACGTATTCCAGGATCCGCGCCAATATCATGTCGCTGGTGACGCCGTCGGATAGGGCTTCGTATGAGAGGACCAGACGGTGCCGCATCACATCCGGCACCATATCGGTGACGTCCCGCGGGACCGCGTACCTTCTCCCGCGCACGAAGGCGAGTGCCCTCGCGGTCAGGATCAGATTGATGGATGCACGCGGACTGGCGCCATAGGTTATGTACTTGGCTACGTCAGGGACACCGAATTCCTCCGGGCTACGTGTGGAAGCCGCCAGTCGCACCGCGTGTCGAATCAAAGATGGATCGACGTAAACTTTCTCAGCCTCGCGCCGGAGGCTCGCAAGCTGCGCCGTGTCCACAACGGCGCGCACCGGCGTCAGGGCGCCGGTCATCCGCTCAACGATCACGAACTCATCGCTCTCGCTGGGGTAGTCCACGACCACCTTCATCATGAAGCGATCCACCTGAGCCTCTGGAAGCGTGTATGTTCCCTCAGTTTCGATGGGATTCTGCGTGGCCATCACCAGGAACGGATCCGGCACTCTGTGCGTCTCGCCGCCGATGGTGACCTGACGCTCCTGCATCACCTCCAGCAGCGCGCTCTGAACTTTCGCCGGCGCCCTGTTGATCTCGTCTGCCAGAAGGAGATTGGTGAAAACCGGGCCGAGGGCGGTGCTGAATTCCCCGGTCTTCTGGTTGTAGATCCGAGTGCCCACGAGGTCCGCCGGAACGAGGTCGGGAGTAAACTGAATGCGCCTGAATGTGCCGTTGATCGACTCCGCAAGTGTCTTGATAGTGAGGGTTTTCGCCAGGCCGGGCACGCCCTCCACGAGCAAATGGCCTTGCGCCAGAATAGCCACGAGCACACGTTCAAGAAGGTGATCCTGCCCAACGATCACCTTCCTCACTTCGTACAGGATCTGCTCCATCAGAACAGCTTCTTCGGGCCGGTCCTCAACATCATCGATCATCTGTTCTCTCCGCCGGATCCTGGGTCCGCGCTGCTTCGCTCGGGTTGAGCCATTGCAGTCCTGACCTAATACGGTGACGCGCCGAGCGCGGCGGCAGCGGTCTCAATTGGGACGGCAAAACCAATGCCAATGAACACATCCTGTCCGGTTGGGTTCATCAAACCAGTGACGATCCCGACGACCTCCCCATCGCGGTTGAGCAGTGGGCCCCCCGAGTTCCCTGGGTTGACCGCCGCGTCGAACTGGATCAAGTTTGTGAGCTTCTGGCCGGTGGTAGGAGACACGAAGCTTCGTCCGAGACCGGAGACAACTCCGGCCGTGAGCGAGTTGCTCACTCCAAACGGATTCCCAACAGCGACGACTTCATCTCCTACGCGGAGGCCGCCGGAACCAGCCATGGTCGCGGGCATCAGATCGTCAGGGATTATGCTGGGGCGTAAGACGGCGAGGTCGTTCTCAGGCTGGCTGGCCACTACGCGCGCATCCGATTGGGTTCCATCAGCGAATAGGACGCGCACTGCCGCTGCATTCTCGACGATGTGTAGGCTAGTCAAAATAGAGCCCTGCTGATCGATCACGACCCCTGTGCCGATCGAGGTGTCAGCATTCGGACCGGCTGCCTGGCCCACCGCACTCACGCGCACGAGGGAAGGTCGAATGGCCTCATAGGCCTGCGACTCATACGATGGTGCCGGCGTGGCCGAAGCCATGGCACGGCCGACGGCTGCGTTGATGTCACGCTGGGTCAGTGGTCGAGGCGGGGGATTGGCTGCATTAAACAGTAGCAGCGCCGCGAAGGCCGCGGCTACGCCCGCCGCGACGAGGAAAAGATCGTGAAAGCGTGTGTGAAACCGGCCCAAGCGCTGTAGGAGGAGCGCTAGCCGCGACGGCGGAGGCTCAGGTTCCGGTGCTACCTGCCGGCGAGCAGGTGGAAAAGGTGCGTTTCGTCGCATATCTTGCCGCTCAATCCTCGCAGGATTCCGCGATCCTTCCGGGTGCCGCATGACCGCCGTATGGAGCAAGGATCAAGCCAGACAAACTTGTGGCTTCATGCGACATAAGTCGCAGCAAACGCTGAAGTGCCTGATCTATGGTTATAGTTACAGAAGAAACTCACTCCGTCACCTAGAAGGGGCTGAAGCGATGAAAGCTAGCGAAGTACTGATGAACGAGCACCGGGCTGTGGAACGCGTGCTGAAGGTGCTGAACCGGTCAGCGGACCAACTGGACGCGGGCGAAGACGTTCCCACCGCGCTCTTCGAGGAGTTGTTGGACTTCCTGCGCAATTTCGCGGACAAGTGCCACCACGGCAAGGAGGAGACCGCCCTCTTCCCAGCCATGGCGAAAGCCGGCGTCCCAGTGGAGTCCGGCCCCATCGGTGTGATGCTGGCGGAACACGAGCAGGGTCGGGGCTATATAAGGGGCATGGCCGCTGCGCTCGAGGGGTACAAGCGTGGCGACTCGGCGGCTCGCGCTGCCCTGGCCGAAAACGCGAGAGGCTATGCCGCTCTACTGGCACAGCACATCAAGAAGGAGGACACGATTCTCTTCCCGATGGCGGATCGAGTGCTCTCAGACACGACCCAAAATAAGCTGGTCGCCGAGTTCGACCGTATCGAGTCGGAGCAAATTGGTCCTGGCGTGCATGAGCGCTATCATAAGATGATCGACGAGTTGGACCCGACAACGGCCTAGCGCCTCTCCCTCGCCACACGAACGCCCGGCCGTTCAAGGCCGGGCGTTTTGCGTCAAGTGGCTGGGCAAGCAACACCGTAGCCGCGCCCTTCGGGCCTTGGCGCCGCCCTATTCGGGCCTTCACGCTGCGCTCGCTCGCGTGAAGCGCTTCTCGCTACCGCCAAGCCCTTCACGGGGGCGGTCCGCGTGGGGGTGTTGGACCCTCTCCAACGGGCACGCACGGGCGTGAAGCCCGCGGCTAAGGGCAGCGGAGCTATGTTGCGCGGAAGCACGACGGCCACAAGTCCACACCCACCT
>JAJYKO010000304.1:0-1219 GCA_021788565.1 Chloroflexota bacterium | reverse complement strand
GCCCGGCCTCGAAGGGCCGGGCGTTTTGCGTCAAGTGGCTGGGCAAGCAACACCGTAGCCGCGCCCTTCAAGGGGGCGAGCCATGTTGCGCGGAAGCACGACGGCCACAAGTCCACACCCACCTTCTTGAGTTCACGGCTTCAGCCAGTCTACACTTATTGAAAAGAACGATCAGCCACGGCACAGGTTGCCGCAAAGGGAAATGCCTTTCCAGGGTCCCGCGGCGACCAGGAGGATTGATTAATGAAGCGAGTCGCGGTGCTTACGAGCGGCGGAGATGCTCCCGGCATGAATGCAGCCATCAGGGCGGTAGTTCGTACCGGCATTGGGCACGACATGGAGGTTCTTGGGGTTCAGCGAGGCTACGCTGGGCTCGTGGAGGCTCAACTGATCCCGTTGTCCGCGCGGGACGTCGGCGGGATCTTACAGAGAGGTGGCACCATCCTCGGCAGCGCAAGATGTGCGGAGTTTCGCACCGAGGAGGGGCGTATGCGTGCCCTCGCCAATCTGGAGGACTGGGGAGTCCAGGGGCTGGTTGTCATTGGGGGCAACGGCTCACAGACTGGCTCCTATGAGCTGTCGAAAGCGGGTTTTCCCGTGATCGGGGTCGCATCCACCATCGACAATGACCTCGTTGGCTCGGACATGGCCATTGGGGTGGACACCGCTTTGAACACAGCGCTGGAGGCCATCGATCGGCTGAAGGACACGGCTTCGTCCCACAACCGGGCCTTCGCGGTTGAGGTGATGGGGCGAGACAGCGGCTTCCTCGCGGTGATGGCCGGTATCGCGGGCGGGGCCGAGGTGGTACTCGTGCCGGAGGTGGACGTGGAACCTGAGCAGGTCGCCCGGGAGCTGCGGGCCGCTTACACCCGGGGCAAGCCGCACGCTATCGTCGTTGTAGCCGAAGGAGCCAAATATAACGCTCAGGCGTTAGCGGACTACTTCGAGCTTCACCAGGAGCTGATGAGCTTCGAATTACGAGTGACAATCCTGGGCCACGTGCAACGGGGCGGCTCGCCGCTAGCCCACGATCGTCTTTTGGCATCACAACTGGGCGCTGGCGCGGTGGATCTTCTGGCTCGCGGCGAACACGGAAAATTGGTTGGGATGATAAAGGGAGAGGTTGCCGCGACGCCATTAGAGGAGGTTTCCGGAAAGCGCAAGCCCGTCGATCTGGCCCTGTACAGCCTTGCCAACGTCCTGGCGCGGTAGTCCG
>JAJYKO010000303.1 GCA_021788565.1 Chloroflexota bacterium | reverse complement strand
TTCCGATCTGTCATGGTGCTCCTGCCCGAGCACTTCGAGGAAGTCGATGTGGTTGAACGGGCTGCCCGCGCCGGCGTGGGGGTCTATCCAGCCGCTCAGTGCTACTACGGCGCCAGTCTGGGCCCGGCACTGGTACTTGGATACGCGGGGATGTCCGAGGAGACGATCCGCCGGGGGGTGGAGAAGTTGGCGGAGGTTCTCGCGGCCTGACACCCGACTGGCGCAGGTCCTACAATACATCATCACGGACGCAGAAGGTGTGACTTGGCTTCACTGGACATAATACTTGACCAAATCGACGATCTCTCCCGCAGATTGATACGTCTAACCGAATGTTCCGACCGAATTCTTGTGGCGGACCTTCATCTTACCTCTGCACAGGCGAATACGCTCCTGGGGCTGGAGCGCCTGGGCGAGGTGACGATGAATGGTCTGGCGGATGAGATGCTGCTCCATGGAACTACCATGACCCGAATGGTCGACTCGCTGGTGACGCGCGGGCTGGTGGAGCGAGTGACGGATCCCAAGGACCGCAGGGTGGTCAGAGTGCGCCTGACACCTGCTGGAAGCGAGGCCGCGGGGGAGGTCCGCCGCCGGAGACGAGAAGCCATGCGGAGGTCGATGCAACGTCTTCCTGAGGACGACAGGCAGAGTACGCTGAGCGCCCTCAAGCAGGTGGTTTCGCTAGCCGAGGAGTGGAGCGACGGACGATGTCGAGACCCGAAGACGCGGTCGTGAAGCCACCTGCTCCACGGCCGCGTCTTCGGGTCTCAGAACACAGAGTCAGGCTATCTTCATTCCCAGCTGCTTCCTTGCTTGGTCGCTCATGAGGTCCGGAGTCCATGGCGGTTCGAACACCAGATTCACCACCACATCCTCAACTCCCGGCAGCTGAGAAAGTGTCTCCCTCACGTCATTCACTATCTGGCTGCCCATTGGACATCCTGGTGCTGTCAGCGTCATGCTCACTTCCACGAGCCCGCCGTTGATGCCGATGTCCCGCACGAGTCCCAGATCCACGATGTTCACGGCTATCTCGGGGTCGTAGCAGCTCCTGAGGGCCATGCTTACCAACTCCTTCGATGCCGAAGAGCGTCCGTTTGATATCGAGCCAGGGGCCGGGCTGGAGGGTTGCTCAGCGCGATCATTGGACGGGGCGCGATGCGCGACCTGTGGCTCGTTGAGTTCTGCCAGCACATCCTGGAGGCTCACGCCCTTCATCCGGCATGCTTCCTCCAGCGTCACCGCTTTCGCCAGAGTCCGCCTTCCGATGGCGCTGCGGAGCTGTGTGAATCCGTGGCGCGCGAGGATCTCGAGGGCGCCGGGGCGGGAGGCCAGCACGTCGCTAACCATCATGCTTCCGGTGGCGGCGCCGTTCACCCCAGCCTGGGCCAAGGGCAGGCCCTCCTCCACGGGGCTATCTATGGTGCGCCAGAGGTTGACGACGAAAAGCACCACGCCCGTCACTTCTATGAAGCCCGACACGCCCATCAGTGCGAAAACCGATCCCCCGAACAGGTCCGCGAGCGGCTGTGTCAGCACCCGAATGGCGTTGCCAAGGTTCACCAGCACGAATGTGCCGAGGAGCATCAGGTCGCTGTGCAACCGGACCCCGGTGAACACCGGGATGATTCGAGCGGACATGCCGAAGATTATCATTGAGATGAAGCCCACCGTGAGGGCGTGCCGGTAGGCCCCAACCAGAGAGTGGGGCACAGGGTGGCCGGTCGCAGTCTGGTAGGCGGTGAATGAGGCGATCATGGTGGCCGCGATCACCAGCCACAGGTAGCCTGCCCGGATGAACTTCTCGTAGCCGCGGCTTGCCCCCTCTTCGGCCACGTTCCTCTCGGCCCTTCCGAAGATCCCCAGGAAGTAGACGAACCCGAGGATGGATGCGTACTCCAGGGCGGCCCCGATGGGGCCGATCACCCATGAGAGGCTGCTGCCGGCGAAGGCATCCGCGAAACCGGATCCATCGGTGAGCACGATGCTGAGGTTCAGCATCCAGAAGATCACGTCGAAGGCTCGGGTATTGGTTTCCTTCAGCCCCATGAAGACGGGGATAGTGCGGAGAGTGAACGCGAATATCATCATCACCACGAAGCCCATCAGGGACATGTGAAGATAGGGGCTATCGAGGTTGGCAGGAATGACTGATAGGCCGTGTGTCGCGGCGTAGAGAGTCAGGGCCACGGTCGCTGCGGCGGAGACCCAGAACCAGCCTGACGCCGCTACCAGGTACTTGTCCCAGAAGTCGCTCGCCGACGCACTTTTGAGCGTCGCGGCCACGACGTAAACGAAAAGGGTAGCTCCTCCGAGTTCGGCCAGCGCGGAAAGCACCATGATCCCGGCAAAGGACGGCGATTCCGCCAGCGGCTGCGATACGAACCGGAGCGCAATCCCGACGACGATCAGCCAGAATGACGCCACGGCGAAGGAGCGCCCCCGGAGCTGTGTTGCTTTGAGCCTGGGCAGGACGTGATAGGTGATGCCCATGATGAAGAGGCCGACCCAGCCGAAGATCTGCGCGTGGCCGTGAGCCTGGGTGATCGCCTCCCAATCGCTGCTGGTCATCCCGTTCAGCGCCATGCTCGCCAAATTGAGGGCGCCCAGCGAACATCCTACGGTCACCACGATCGTCATGGCTGTCTTCACGAAGACGCGATAGATGTCGGAGTCCTCCGCGGTAGCGGGAACCGCAGGAACCTCCGCGAAGACACCATCCGGCAACTCGTTGAGCTCTTTCAGCAGAACCTCAGGGTCCACGTGGTGCACCGTGGCGAAGAACCCGATGGGCTCGATGGGACCTCTGGGACCGCCGCATCCTGTGAGGCCGTGCCTGTTGAAAACCGCCTCGGCTCCAGGATTTCGAACCATGACATCTCTGACGGTCGTGGTGAGGGTGATTTCCTGATCGTCCGACATTTTCAACCTCCCTCCCTGGCTGACTGTCTTTCCAGTGGATGGCCGAATGTTAACCAGGGGACGTCGAAGGGTATGCGACTTTTGTCGCATGGAAGGTCGAGATGGACTGCGGGCTGTTCTTGCGCTATAATCTGTCTAGACCTAAGGAAACACAGTTGATTGGGAGTTGTCGATCGCATAATGCCGGTCCTAAATGAAAAGCAGAGAGTGATCTTGGACGCAGATGAGCCGATCAGCGTCACTGTAGACGCCAGCGACCTCACAGGCGCTTCGGCCGAGCCTCTCAAGAACATCATCAGTCGCTACGGACGTCCCGTTGCAGCACGTGCCTTCGCTGACTTTCAGCAGACGAGCCTTTCCGAATTGGCGGTTCAGCTCTACCAGATGGGTTTCACCCTCGTTCATTGCCCCACCTGGCCCAATGGTGATGGGTTCCCCAAGTCGGTTGTCTCCGACATTGTGGCCCAGGACCTTCGGGACCAGCTGGAGGAGTTGGAGGGAGTTGAGACGTTCCTGGTAGTGGCCACCAGCAGGGAGTACATAGCGGTGGCGAACGCGATGCGGAGGCACGACAAGCGGGTGGTGATCGTTGCAGAGGAGGCCAAAGTCGCCAAGGAGCTCAGGTTCTGTGCCGACGAGTTTGCCCTGCTGCCGCCATCGAAGCCGGAGCGTCTCGCTGTCAGCCGCGCAACACGTTCCACGACACGTTCCGTGGAGCCGGTGCGGGTGGAGCGAGCTGCCGAGGCCGTAAGGGCGGAGCGAGCGCCGGAGCAAACTCGAGTCGAGCGAATCACGGAGCCTGCCCGGGTGGAGCGTGTTGTCGAACCTGCTCGCGCGGAACGGGTGTCAGAGCCGGTGCGAGCGGAATCGCAGGACCAGGTGAAGCTTCCAAGCGACACCGATGTTCTGGCCGAGGTGCGCCGCATCGTGGCGGCAGAGGGCATTTGCACGCCGCGCCGTCTGGCGAGGGCGTTGTGCCCGGTCGATCGTACCCCCACGGGGGAGTTGAGGTCCCGCATCGCCAATCGGATACAGTCCCTCGTAGACTCCGGCAAGCTACTTCGCGATAAGCTTGTGGTGGGAGGGACGTCTGTTGAGACCATCCTGGTTGGGGAAGATCGTAACGGTCGCACCACCGGGACGGCGGCTGCCGCAGAGCCCGCCACGCCATCTGTTGACGAGAAGCGGGCGGAACTGGAGCAAAACTTCCCGGAGCCTGCCGGAAGCGATGGCGCGATCCAGAGTGAGGTTCTACCGAACGAGCGGATCCGGACCTTCCAGCCGGAGGAGCCGGCTCAGAGGGTCGTTCCGTGGTCTGGTCGCGACCTGGATGCCATCGTCGAGTCTGTGCTGAGGGGGCCCGAGCTCTCCGCCGGGCTGATCATGCAGGGACCGCCCGAGCCGATCGCGCTTGGGCCGGCTACTGATGCCGAGCCGGAACCGATCGTGGTCGAGGCTGAGGCGCCCGCTCCGGAAGCACCTAAGCGACCCCGGTCTCGCCGAAGGACCCCGACGAAGAAAGTGGCGGAGAAAGCGGCAGACAAAACGGCAGAGCCGGAAGCCTCCATCCAATAGCCTTGCCAGTAGCTAATCTGTCGCAGGGGCGAGACGCGTGACTGACGCGGGTCTTGCCCCTGTGTGCGTCCTGCCAGTCGAAGGTAGGTATGGTACATGCAGGTTGCTGCTCATGGGGCTGGCTATGCTGTAATCGGGTGCCCCGGACGTGTGGGAGGGCCGGCCGATGAAGGTCTTCGTCTTCGTTCTGATGGTGGCTGTCGCCATGGGCGGCATGCTGGGCGGCTACAGGTTAATCACCGGCAGGAGCCTGATCGGCTTGACCGATTTCGGCATCGGCGGGGCCCATGCCAGCGTCGAGGTTCTCCCCACCGCTACTCTGGCCGCCTCCGCGGCACCTTCTCCCACGGCATTGGTTGCGTCCACCCCTGTTCCTGAGGCGACCGCGACTCCGTCCCCAGCCAATTCGAGGCTGATGGTTGTGGGAAACACCGATGGACAGGGGGTCTTCCTTCGCAAGACCCCTCAGATGAGCGACAAGCTTCGCGCGTGGGTCGACGGCACGAAGATGCAAGTCACCGGCGAGGGCGTCGAAGCGGATGGCGTCCGGTGGCTGAAGGTGAAGGCGCCCGACGGAACCGAGGGATACATTCCCCAACAGTTTCTGGTCCCAGCGCCGTGACTCTCACCCCTGCATGGTTTACGACGCGCTGGCACTTTGTAGCATCGCACCCTTGACGGTAGCGAGCGCCGCGTGACGAGCCCCGACGCTACATCGACACCACCGACGTGAACCATGCCCTGAACCCATGCTCCTGGCACGGACTCTGCCTTTCCGGCCGGTCCCCTGCACGGCAGGGGCGCTGAAGAGCGCACAATACGTGGTTAGGAGAGACAGCCATGCGGGACATGAACAATACAGGGAGTTTGGAGGACAGCGGGAGTGACATGTTCCGCTTCCTCGAGGACATCCCGACGACAGGATACCTGGGCTTTTCTTTCGGTTCGATGCTGCTGTCGGCCTTCTTCTTCATGATAGGACGGCGCGACACGGCCCTCTTCCTCGGTCAGTGGGTTCCATCCATAGGGATGTTCGCGCTGGTGTACAAGCTCTTGCGCCCCAGCTACGAGCGGCCCATTCAGCAGATGAAGGAGACCGCCAGCAACGTCAGCAGCAAGATGGGCATGAGCCAGTAGGGTGTTAGGTGGTGGGTGTTAGGTGATGGGTAGTAGCTCCCTGACACCTAACACCCATTACCCATCCCCCGGTGCCCAACACCCAAGTCCCCCCGCCTGTGGTAGCATATCGTCAATTCTCATCGAGGAGGAACCATATGATCGGCGCTTCCCGAGCCGTTGAGCGCCTGTCCACTTCGCAGCGCAATCTAGCCGACAAGCTCCCAAAGCCGAGGACCGCCAAGGTGATCGGCCTTCAGCGAGGAGATCCTTCCTTCGATACCCCTAAGTACATCATTCAGGCGGCCGTCGACGCCATGAATGAAGGCTACACCCACTATCCAGCGACGCAGGGAGATCCTCAGCTTCGCGAAGCGATCGCCGCCTACCAGTCGAAGATCAGCGGAGTAGAGGTCGCGCCTTCCGAAGTGCTTCTCACCAACGGCGGCACGGGTGCAATCTACTCGGTCATGACCGGTCTCCTGAACGAAGGGGACGAGGTCATCATTCTCGATCCCACTTACTCGCTCTATGCTGACGTCGCCAAGGTCGTCGGGGCTCACGTCGTGGCCGTTCCCCTCACCAGCTCGTTCAAGGTCGATCTGGACGCGGTGCGCGATGCCGTTACCCCTCGCACCAAGATGCTCGTGCTCAACTACCCCTCCAATCCGACGGGACAGCTGCTGGAAGAGGCGGAACTGAATGGTCTCGCCGAAATCGCTTCCCAGCACGACCTGGCGGTCCTTTCGGATGAGGTGTACGACCAGCTGGTGTTCGCCGGAAAACATCTCTCGGCCCTGGGGCATCCCCTGCTGACCGAAAGGACGATACTGGTGAATTCATTCTCCAAGACCTACGCCATGACCGGCTGGAGGGTGGGCTGGGTCATCGCCCGGGGCGCGACGCTGAAGCCAATCTCGGCCATCAACCGGACCGCTGTAGGCTACGTGAACAACATCGCAATGAGGGCCGCCCTGGCAGCCCTGACCAACGCGGAAGAGGACCGGAAGTGGCGGGCGTGGATGCTGGAGCAGTACCAGGCACAGCGACAGGCCATGTGGGATAGCTTGACGTCCATACACGGCGTGAAGGTGTACGAGATGCAGGCGGCTTTCTACGCATGGGTGCACTACGAAGCCCCGCTATCCGCCGTGGAGATGATGAAGTACCTGTACGAGCGGGGACTGAACGTGAGACCCGGAAC
>JAJYKO010000302.1 GCA_021788565.1 Chloroflexota bacterium | reverse complement strand
GCGCGGTCTGCTGTGGGCTGAGCTCACGGCCGTGGTAGGCATCGGGCCGCGCCCGGTATTCAGCCTTCTCTAGCTCATTGGCCAACGGATAGTGATAGATTAGTCGATAGAGCCGGAGGTGGCGGGGCAGGTCGCGCAGCCCCGGGATGAGTGGGATGCCAAGGAGGAAGAACAGGGCGAGGAGTAGGTTATCTATCACGAAGCCCTGGCCATCAGCGCCGTTCGGGGTCAACACGTGGATTACAGCCGGCAGGAACAGGTACCACGGTCCTACGGAGAAGCCGCGCTCCTTCACCATCCCCCACTGGTCATCGGTCAAACCGTTGGCGACCGCATCGTTGAGCATGGCCGGGTGGTCGTAGAGCCAAATGTCGACCAAGTGATAGGAATGACCCGGATTAACGGCAAGCAGGTACTGCTCAAGGTAGCCCGTTTTTGCCAGGGAGAGAGCCTGCTGCGTGAGAACCGGCACCGGGCCGAAGTCGCCCTTCAGACCAGCGATGCGCTGGTAATCGGGGCTGGGTGTCGCACCCATGTTGCTGCCATCTGAGTTGGTCGTCGAGCTCATGTCGGTGGCATTGGAACCGGGTGCGGAACTCGTGTCGGTACTATCGGACTTCGCGTTCGGCGTGATCGAATCGAGGGCCTTGTCGTAGGCAGTGGCCCAATCGAGCCGCTGCTGGGAATCGGCGGCTGCGTATGCCGCGAGAGCCGCGTCGAGGCCCGAAGAGTGGAGGAGCGGGGCGGCCTGGCGCAAGGGCCCGACAACGAAGGCCTCCGCGGGATCGCCAACCCCGTTCTCGTCCGCGTTGGCCGAGGAAGCCGAGGTCCCATCCAACTCCTGAGTGAATGCCAGGATAGCGCCACCAGGATCCTTGGTTGCCGCGGTCGCGATCTGCGTACGCGGCCAGTTTGGTGATCCAACCATCGCGGCGAGCACGGCCACTACGATCAGCACGATCGCCGCCACTATCGGATACTTGCAGAAGCAGTGCCGGACGAGGCGAGTGGGCGGAGCATCGCTCGCCTCGACGGGACGAGAGACCTGTTCGGTCGTGGCTTTGCTGGACGTCATGATTCATTTCCTCCCTGCGTGTCGTTTGCCGGCATAGCGTGCGCCGACAGCGGCTCACTCACGCCCTGAAGCCGGACGAGCGATACATGGGCAAACACAAACGCGGCGATCAGCACCGGGATGAGGGCCACATGAATGGCCAGGTCGGCAGTGAAGTCGGCCGGGCTGAACATGTGGAAGAAGAACGGCTGGGTGAAGAGCATGTCATCCGAGTGCATCGCCACAAACTGGGATTCCCAATCGCCCCGCGCGAGTAGCCCGAAGAGATTCTCGCCCATGGCTAGCATGAATATGCCGAGACCGATCCACCAGTTCAGAATGCGGCGACCTCTGAACGAGCCGGTCGCCCACACCCGAAAGGCATGGAGCAACGCGAAGAAGAAGAACCCCTGCGCGCTCCAGTAGTGGAAAGACTTCAGATACTGCCCTGCCGGTACGGTTAGCCACCAGAATGGGCCGAGCCACGCCAGGACAATGCCACTGAGCACCAGAAAGACTAACGATAGAATCGTGAGACCGCCCAGGGCGTACCAGTAGGACTCGGCGTAGAATGGAACCGACTTGCCGAACAGATCACCAAACGGCGCGACATAGGCGAACGATTCCAGCAGGGCTCTCACCCGACCGTGCTCTGCCACGCGTGCCTCAAAGCGGTCAAGAGACTTCGAGGCAACGTTAGTGCTCATAACTCATTCCTCCTTCGGTAGGGCTAGCTCGGATCTGACTCAGGCTGCTGAGCCTGACGACGATGTTGATGGCTGGCCCATGATCAGGGCTAAGGTTACTCGAAGGAGAATGCGAGGAGCAGTGGAGAATGTCCCGACTGAAAGGGTGGCCGGCGTGACAATACTCTCGATTTCCGACGGGACAATTGTCCCGTCGGATTACACTGGTGATGAGCGAATTCACTGGATATTCACAATCTAATGATATATTCCACGACAACGATGACCGACGCACACGGCGGCACGAACGAGGAGATAGAGGAGATAGATGATGAAACTCAGGATTGCGGGGCTGGCGGCGATGGTGGCGACGGTCGGACTGGTGGCTGTCTTCACGGGCAGCGCTCTTGCCCAGACGCCGGGTCCAGGCGGGATGATGGGCCCCGGCGGGCAGGCAGGCGGGAACGGCACGGGAATGGCCCCCGGAAGTGGGGGGAGCGGCAACGCCACCGGGCATCGGTTCATGATGGGGTTCGGCACCATGGCGAGCATGATGGGCAACATAGTGGGGCAACCCCTTCAAGACGAGCAGCACGCGGCCAACGGGGACGGCATACAGATGACCACCACCGGAATGATGGTGTGGCGCAAGGCAGACAACTGGACCGCCTTCACCAACGGCTACATGACCTGGGTGAATGGACCCTACGGCATCCAGCAGAGGCTCAACACCGAGCGGTTCCCGTGGGAAGCCCAGTAGGATCTAGCAGGCTAGGCCCTGCCGAATAAACATCCGGCCACAGCGGCATCTCCGACGGCACGCCGTCATCGGAGACGAAAACGACGAGAGATCTTCCCTTGGGGGAGTCAGCAGCTTGCTGGCTCCCTTTTTCGGTGCGCCCGGCATGGGCGCTGACTTGGAGGTGAGAGTCCTCTACAGGGGAGGCAACCCCTACTGTGAGCCGAGGGCAAGGGCGTCACCGTGAGGTGGGGTCTGGAGGAAGCCGGAGGCGAGACCCACGACCGGAGGAACACGAAGCGCATAGGAGGCGTTCTCGTTTGGGAGAGCCGGCCAAACACGGCGAAACCTGAGGTTGCCAAGGGGCGAGGGCGTAGATGCGACCGGTGCGGGGGGATAGTCAGCGTTCTTACCCGGGGAGACCTGCCTGCGGGGTCGGGAGAGCCGACGGGCCTCATCGAGAGATGGGGCTTGGGCGGGCAGGGGTCAGCCGAGGCCATAGTACCCACCGGAGAGCCTTAAGGTGGGGAAGGGCTGAACGTCGAGTGGAGGGGACTCCTTGAGGAGTTCAGGTAGTGTGGAGAGCAGACAAGCCCGCACGACGGGACCTACCGGTGAGAAGGAGAGGGTGAAGCCCTCGGGGACTACCGGAGAGCGGAGCACTACCTTGGCACGAGCCCGAGGGGGAGCCTACGAAGAAGGTGGGAAAGGACTGCTGGAGCAGGTGCTGGAGCGGGGGAATCTCGTTCGGGCGCTGAGGCGAGTCGAGGGTAACCGAGGGGCGGCTGGAGTGGACGGGATGAAGGTCGAGGAGCTTCGGCCCTATCTCGTGGAGCACTGGTTGGCCCTACGGGAGAGGCTTCTGGAGGGGACCTATGAGCCTAGTCCTGTGCGGAGGGTGGAAATCCCCAAACCCGAAGGCGGGAAGAGGCAGTTAGGGATACCGACAGTGCTGGACCGCTTCTTACAGCAGGCGATCATGCAGGTGCTCACGCCGCGGTTTGAGCCGCACTTCTCCGAGTCTAGCTATGGGTTTCGGCCTGGACGAAAAGCGCACGAAGCAGTCGAGGCGGCCCGAGGCTACGTTCGAGGAGGGTACCGATGGGTGGTGGACCTGGACCTGGAGAAGTTCTTCGACCGAGTGAACCACGACCGGCTGATGGCGCGAGTGGCACTCAAGGTGAAGGACAAGAGGGTCCTCGGACTGATCCGACGATACCTGGAGTCTGGGGTGATGGTAGACGGGGTGGTGGTGGAGACCGTGGAGGGGACACCTCAGGGCGGGCCGCTGTCGCCGCTGATGTCGAACATCTACCTGGACGAACTGGACAAGGAGTTGGAGAGGCGGGGCCACAAGTTCTGCCGGTACGCCGATGACTGCAACATCTATGTGAGGAGTCGGCGGGCAGGGGAGCGAGTGATGGCGGGCGTGAGGGGGTTCATCACAGGCAGGCTGAAGCTGAAGGTGAATGAGGCCAAGAGTGCGGTGGACAGGCCCTGGAAGCGGAAGTTTCTAGGATTCAGCCTGACGATGCACAAAGAGGCCAAGATCCGAATAGCGCCGAAGAGCCTGGAGCGGTTGAAGGGGAAGCTGCGGGAGTTGACGCGGCGGAACCGGAGCCAGGAGATGGGTGAGCGGATCGCAGCGATCAACGGATACGTTGGGGGCTGGGTGAGCTACTTTGCGTTGGCGGAGACGCCGAGCGTCCTGGAAGACCTGGACAGTTGGCTCTTGAGGCGGCTGAGGGCCTGCGTGTGGAAGACGTGGAAGCGGGTGAGGACCCGCTACCACAAGCTGCGAGGGCTGGGGCTACCGGAGGATGTGGTGGGCTTCACGGCCAACACTCGGAAGGGAGCCTGGCGCATCGCGGCCAGCCCTCCCCTGCAACAGGGACTCAACCGAGCCTACTGGGCAGGATTGGGGCTGGTGGGCCTGCTGAGTCGCTATCACCAAAGACGGAACACTTGGCGAACCGCCGGATGCGGACCCGCACGTCCGGTGGTGTGAGAGGAAGGTGGGGCAAACCCACCCTCCTACTCGATTGTGTCAGCCTCGACAGACCGGTGCCCTCGAAGACTCAGGCGCCCCTCATTCTGTACTCAGGAAGACTTCAGCAAGCTGCCCGACAATCAACCTGACTGAACACGACCAATCCATACGGAGGTGGCCCCCATGACGCAGAGCACAAAGCAGTGACGTCTCGCGACCCTCGGTCTTCATCATAGAGTCCCGACTGTGACATAAACTTGTGAAAGGAATGAACACCATCATGAGCGCTTCTCGACATTCCATCTCCGAGCACCCATCACCAACTGGAAACGGGGCTGCTCTGGCCCCGTGGCGGCTGACCGGCCTTGGCATACTGCGAATCGTATTCGGCCTCGTCTGGGCCCTCGACGCATGGTTCAAGTGGCAGCCCGACTTCATCGGCAATTTCAGCGATTACCTCACCGGCGCCGCCAAGGATCAGCCCGCGGCCGTCAAGTCTTGGATTGACCTGTGGATCAACGTGGTGAACGTCGAGCCCCACGTCTTCGCCCACGCCGTAGCCGTCGGCGAGACACTGGTCGCGCTCGGCCTGATCTTCGGTGTCCTGAGCAACCTGACCAACCTCGGCGGCATCTTGCTGTCCGTCGTCATCTGGTCCACCGCGGAAGGGTTTGGCGGCCTCTACACCGCTGGATCGACGGACATCGGCGCTGCCATCATCTACGCCCTCGTTTTCGTCGGGCTGTTCCTCAGTTCTGCCGGCCTCTACCTTGGCTTCGACCGCCGGGTGACCAGTGCCCTCGGGCGCTGGGGATTCCTGGCAAGCGGACCGCTCGAGCCCCAGTCGATTGGGGGCGTTGCCGTCGCGAAGAAGGAGCGGGCAGCGTGATGAGAGACCGGGCCGGTGGGGGCGAGTCGGCGGCAACCGTGGGTGCCAACAGGCCCTCCGGACAACCCTCAGGTTCCGCTCAGCCGGATCTTAGATTCGGCAGGTATAGTCCAGGGCAGACCAGGACACGAATCATCAGGCGGCGGGCGAGAGGAAAGGATACTTCCATGAAGAACCTCGGCTCGGTTGATCGCGTGTTGCGTGTCGTGCTCGGGGCCGCGGTGGCCCTCTGGGCGCTGTGGCTGTTCTTTGGCGGCGAGGTGCTCATCTTGAGGCTGGTGTGCCTCGTGTTCGTCGCCCTCGGGCTCGACCTCGTGGTCACCGGCATCCGCGGCTACTGTCCGCTGTACAAGCGCCTGGGTTGGAACACCGCACGCCACGAAGCGCATGCCTAACCCGGCGATCTCTCATCTCACGGAGGATGTGTGATATGCAACACGAGCACGACGACGCTGCCAATCATGGCTGGAAGAGCTGGATCTGGATGGTTCTTTGCTGCGTGCCGATGATCGCCATCATCGCCTTGGCTGGGCTGGGCCTGTGGGGGTTCCGTTAGGGATGGATACCTGGACGGGCCGCTGCTAATCGCCCGCTGTCTTCCATGAAAGCAATGGGGCGAATTCGGGAGGATCTCTCTGCTTAGAACTATTCTCGACAGCCCGACAGGCCGAATGCTCAGCGTGCTCGGGCTCACGCTGGTGTACGCCGTATGCTTCGTCGCGATCAAGGAGGGCCTGGCCTTCGCGCCGCCGCTGCTTTTCGCGGGGCTGCGGGCGATAATCGCGGGAGCGGCTCTCCTGGCCCTGGCCGCGATCCAGCGCAAGCGGATCGTCCCGTCGCGACGGGACTGGGGCTGGGTAGTCGCCCTGGGATCGGTCTCGACCACCCTGTCCTTCGGGGCGATGTTCCTGAGCCCAGGCCGCACGGGTGCCGGCATCGCCTCGGTCCTCGGGAATACGCAGCCCCTGGACACCGTGGTGCTGGCAGCGCTATTCCTGGGAGAGCGGATGACCCCGGGGAAATGGGCGGCCCTCCTGCTCGGGCTCGTCGGGGTAGGGCTGGTCGCGTATCCGGCGCTGGCCGGCGCCGACGCCTATGGGCTTTCGGGCGCAGTGTTGGCCCTGGTGGCGGCCGCCAGCGCGGCTTCCGGAAGCGTGATCGTGAAGCGCATGCGGCTCCTCGACACGCTGCTGGCAATCACCGGATGGCAGCTCATCCTCGGCAGCCTGCCCTTGCTAGCTGCTTCGGCAGTGGTCGAGGGCAGCACGGGAGTACATTGGAGTCTGGAATTCGCGGCCATCTTGCTCTTCCTCGCGCTGATTGGCACGTCTCTCGCTACGGCCGGCTGGTACTGGCTGGTTCAACGCGAGGACGTGGGACGGATAACGATGTTTCTCTACCTGGTTCCCATCCTCGGCCTCGGAATAGCCGCGTTGGCCTTCGGCGAGGGCGTCGAGCCCTTGGAGGGCAT
>JAJYKO010000301.1 GCA_021788565.1 Chloroflexota bacterium | reverse complement strand
GGCTGTGAGTCACTTCGCCACCTCCTGGAAGCGCGGCCGCCCGAGGCCGAGGTTGTTCTTGCTCACCGGCAGCATCTCTATGCCGGAGTCGAGGATCATCTTCTTGACGGGTGCGGTCCCGTCGGGGTAGAGCCGCTCGGCTATCTCGAAGGTGTAGACCGTCTCGATGGTGTCGTTCACCTCTTCCTTCAGCAGCTTGAAGAGGGCCGGCAGATCCTCCGCGGCCATCTCGAACTCGACGATGGCGGAGAGCGAGCGCTCGCCAACCACCTCGGGCTGGAGCTTGCCGGTCTTCTTGTCGGCCATGAAGGCGGTGACGGGGTTCTCGTCGCAGAAGGCGACGCCCAGCTTCGCCACTATCATGCACACCCTCTCCACCTCGGTCCACCTGGCGCTGATGCCCGGCCGACCCATCTCGACCCCGACGCCCACGCGGCCGTACTTGACGCGACCGGAGATCTCGTTGGTTTTGATCTCCTCGGTGCCGCGGCCCGGCACTCCGGTGCCGGCGAAGGGGAGCAGCGGGTTGGACAGGATGCCGCGGACGTTCCTGGGGAACTCCAGTTCCTCCTGGTGGATGGCGTCCACGGGGCAGACCTTGGCGCGTTCACACACGCCGCATTCTACGCACAACTCTTGATCTATGACTATGTAGGTGTGTCCCCCGTTGGCTGCCCGCGCGAAGGAGCGCGCCTGAACCGGGCAGTAGGGGATGCACTTGCCACAGCCGATGCATTTCGCTTCGTCAGTTAGCACGTTGCCCTCCTCCTATACCCATCACTAACTTGACGATGGCTTCGGGGTCGGTTCCCATCTGGCCTGGGCCCATGAGCGCCCCGCCCTTCGCCGCCAGCATAGCGTTCAGGTTGTTCACAGTTTCCAGGCCACCGTCCAGTGGCAGGATGGGGCCGACGTAGGTGGGCACGCCCTGGGCGGCGATGGCCAGAGCCGTGCTCCAGGCAGCCGGGCGCGACACCTCCGGCATGGAAGCGCCCAGGGGGAGCTTCAGCTCCTTCTGGAACAGCTTCGCCATCCCCATGGCCGCGGGCATCTCCCAGCAGGTGCCTGCCTCGATCACGGCGGGGACGCTCAGCCCGATCGCCTCGGAGAGTCTTGCCAGGAAGTTCTGCAGCCCCTTTCCGGCGAAGTCGGAGACGCGGTTCGGATTCATGTAGCCGGCCTTGGCCAGGCCAACGGCGGCGCAGCCGGTTGCGATCACCAGTACGTCGTTCTTCAGCAGCTCCAGGGTCTGGCGAACGATGGCCGCGTCCTGGGTCTCGGCAGCGTTGTTGCAGCCGCCCATCAGGGCGATGCCCTTGATCCCTGATCCGACCAGCCCCTTCCACTGATCCGCCGTGATGCCCCCGAAGATAGCGGTGCCGAAGCCCACGGTCGCGCTAGCCGGCGCATAGCGGGCGGCCAGGCTGCGGCCCGCGTTCACCCGAAAGTGGGTCTCTGCGTCTGCCATAAGCTGGGAGGCGTCGAGCTTATCCGCGTCCACCACGGGCACACCCTGCCTCGCGGCGAGGGCCAGGAAGCCCGGCGAAACGCACGCTTTGCCGGCCACCACGCCATCGATGGCGGTGGTCACCAGCAGCGCTTCCTGAGAGCCGTAGTTGGCCGCCACCGCCACGTCGGCGGCCTCGCCGCCGGCCGCTCCGACGACATTCACCTTGGGGTTCGAGGCAAGCTCTGTTGCGATCGCCTTTGCCCTGGTGGCCGGGACGTTGCCGATCAACAGGATGTTCAACCTATCGGGATTGATGGCGCCGATGCCCGTCTGGATCTCCTTCACGGCGCCGTCGACGCCGGCCGGCAACATAGCAAACCCGGCGCTCGCCACCTCGACGGCCCTGGCCAGCAACTGCTCCGCGCTGGCGTTACCCTCGTTGGCGGCGGCGATGGCGGCGAAGACGGTGCCGGCCACCTTCTCTTCGGCTCCGGCAAAGGAGGCGTTGGCAACCGCTCCGTCGGCGATAATGCTCAGGAAGCTGGCGGCGACGGTGCCCTCGCGGTCGCGGCCGCAGGTAGTGCCATTGGTGGCTTCGAAGGGGGTAATCCGGCAGGGGCCCTGGGTGCACGCCTTGCAGTCGAGCCCCATCCTGCCGAATCCACATGCCGGGACCTGATCCTCGTACCGATCGAAGGCGAGGGGAATGCCGGCGGTCGCCGCCTGGCTAATGGTGGCCTCCGTCGCCTTGTCGAGGGTCTTCTTTCGGACTCGCATCATCTCTTACTCTCCTCCTCGTCTCGAGTTGTAGCCAAGCTTCACGAAAGTCCTGGCGGGATCCCCGGGATCCTGAAACAGCATCTCGACCACGTTTCCGGCCTTCTTCTTCGCCGCCACCCTCATGCCGGCAGTGTCGGAGTAGGCCAGCGCCCCTGTGGGGCAGGCTTCGACGCAGAAGGGTCGCTCCATTCCATAGCAAGCGTCGCACTTGATGGCGACCTTGCCGGCGCTGCTGGGCTTGACCGCCCCGAAGGGACAGACGGCAACGCACATCCAGCAGCCGATGCACTTGTTGTCGTCGAAGAGAACCCGGCCGTCGTCGGCGCGATAGAGGGCGCCGCTGGGGCAGGTATCGAGGCAGAGCGCCTCCTCGCAGTGCCGGCACTGGACCGGCAGGGAGATGGACTCGTTGCCCTGGACTGATACCCTGGGGGTCGGGCGCACCTCCTCCTTGATGGCGCCCGCGAGGGTCTTGCTGACGGAGTCTCGGTTGATGCCGCATGCTAGCTCGCAGGTGCGGCATCCCAAGCAGCGACTCGGGTCGACCACGATTTCTGGCAAGGCAGAGCCTCCTTTCCGAGGTAACTGACGGTTCAGTTCACGCGATCATCCCCGTGCCAGGCAGGTGCCACCCGCTGAAGCGTCGATTCCAGGACTACCCGGTCCCCTGCAATCGACGCTTCGGCCGGTTGTTCCGAGCGCACATCAAAGCGCGCCCCGGCCAGCCAGCTGTGCAGGTCACAAGCCGGTGCAAGTCTCTCTGCATTTGGCACGAAGGATCAAGGGGGCTCTGCGTATTGGGACCGCGGTCTACCCCGACGCTCGGCTGCTCAGGCGCTCAGACGATCCCCGGCATCGCTGCCATTGGGGATCCTGCGCGCTTACGAGCTGCATGCCGCTCTCTGCTGTCAGGATGGTCCCTCTTGAAGAAGAGGACGAAAACCATGTCCGTCACCTGTAAAGGGCCGGTACTCCGGCCCGCTGAGGACGGGGTGGGGAACCGCGCTCTCATCGCACTCCCCACACGCACCATTATACTCCGCCCGAAGGAGTTGTCTACAGCACAGGGCGGCGGGTTTGAGCAAAGTTCATATTGTTCGTGGGCGGACGAGCGGTCACGTCGCCATGTACATCGTGTATAATACGTATATGCTATACACCATGGGGGGAGGCATATGACGACCGATGCAGACGCGATGGTCCGCGAAGTCAATGTGACCGAAGCCAGGAAGCTCATCAGCCTGCTCTTCGACGAGGCCGTAAAGGGGGAGAGGCCGGTAGTAATCGTTCGTGATGGGAAGGAAGAGGGGCTGCTAATTGCGCGAGAATTGGTTCGGAAGCTCGTGGCGAACTATCAGCTCCACGTCAACGCCACCCCTCACGAGGATGGCAACGGGCTCACCCTATGGGTTCCGGAACTCAAGGTCGTGGCCGACGGGGCGTCGGCAAGGGAAGCCCGCGAGAACCTCCTGTCCGCTATCCGTGCCTACATCCGAGACTATTTCGAGCAGTTTGACTACTACAGGCATTTCACCGACAAGCTGGAGCAGCAGCCGTATGTCTTGCGCCTGAGCCTGGCAAGAGACGACGACGAGCTACTGGAGATGCTGTTCGGAAGGAAGCCCGCGAGGGAGTCCTCCTCGGCGGTGGCTTGATATGCCTCCGAGATGGGGGCAGGTCCGGCAGTTCTGCGAGACACAGGGATACAAGAAGAGCGAGACGGACCATACCCACTACAGCAAGCCCCTGCGGGATCGCACCACGTCCGGCACGATGATCTCCCATGGCAAGGACGGCCAGACTCTGGTGCCTCCAACATGGCTGAGGGTGTGGAAGCATCAGCTTCGGCTTGTAAGCGAAGATGAGTTCTGGAAGGGGCTGGAAGGCGAGCCCGTTCGGTACGACCTCTCGCCGGCACTCGAAGTACCCCAGTCCCTTCCAGACTACCTGCAGCGTTTCTTGCGGGACAAGCTCCACTACGACGACGAACGGACCGCTGGCCTCACCCGCGCCGAAGCCCAGGAGCTGATGGACGAGTACTACCGTCGTGAGATCCTGGATAGCTGAGACTCTGTTGGCATCAAGGAGCCGGCGCTAGGGACAACACCGGCATCTATTCGAGGGCTGCCCGGGGTCGAGACAACCCTGGGCTCCTGGCGCTCAAGCCCCTAAAGCGAAGCGAGGGCGAGATCCGCAGCGGGATGGCAGCTAGCGCGACGGAGAACATCGTTATGGCCGCGAGAGCGGGCATCCATGGCACCAGCGACTAGCCTGGATCCCAGCCTTCGCGGGGATGACGAGGAGTGGCTCTCCCTCTTTCAGAGGAATGACGGTCCCTGCAAGGCTACGGACTTCTAGCGGGAAACCATGTGGGTTCCATCTCGGCTCTAGCATAGTAGCGCGGCACTAGAGAGGCACTTGAGGAAGCGAGGCGCCCCTCCGCAGGGGCTACGACGCGGAGGCGGCGTAGACGGACTCGCGGACGGCGGACACGTCCTTGGCGAAGCCGCTATCGGAGCTCAGCCCCGACTCCATCTTTTCCAGGCTGTGCAGGACCGTGCTGTGGTCACGCCCGCCGAACAGCTTGCCGATGTCCACCAGAGAGAGGTCCGTCTCGGCGCGCAGAAGGTACATGGCGATCTGCCGCGGAACCACCACACGCTTGTCCCGCTGCTTGCCCTGCAGCTCATCGAGGGAAACGTGGTAGTAGCTGGCCACCGCCTTGAGGATTGAGTCCGGCTTCACGAAGCGCTTGGGGACGTTGAACATCACGTCGTTCAGCGCGCCGCTGGCCATCTGGGCGGTGATCCGCTCTCCGGTTACGGAGGCGAGGGCGAGCACTCGGTTCAGTGAGCCCTCCAGCTCCCGGATGTTGCTCTGAACCTTGCGGGCGATGGCCTCCAGCACCTCATCCGGGACCGTGACCCCCTGGGTGTGGCACTTGGACCTGAGGATGGCGATCCTGGTCTCCAGGTCGGGCGGCTGGATGTCCGCTATCAGTCCCCACTCGAAGCGAGAGCGGAGCCGGTCCTCCAGGGTGGAGATCGCCTTGGGAGGCCGATCGCTGGAGATGACTATCTGGCCGCCGCCCTCGTGGATCGCGTTGAAGGTGTGGAAGAACTCCTCCTGGGTGCGCTCCTTGCCGGCGATGAACTGGATGTCGTCGATGAGCAGGAGCTGCACGGTCCGGTACTTGTTGCGGAAGTACTCCGTGCGATCTCTATGCTCGAGGATCGCCTCGATCATCTCGTTGGCGAAGGTCTCGGATGAGACGTAGAGCACCCGCAGCCCCTTGTGGAAGGCCTCGTGACCGATCGCGTGCATGAGGTGGGTCTTGCCGAGCCCTACACCCCCGTAGATGAAGAGGGGATTGTATGCCCTTCCGGGGGCGTCGGCGACCGCTCGGCAGGCTGCCTCGGCAAGCCGGTTGCTGTTGCCCACCACGAAGGTGTCGAAGGTGTAGTGGGGGTTGAGGGCCGAACCCAGGAGGTTGCTCTGGACGGCTGGGGCCTTCCTTCTGGACGAGCCACCGCGGCCGTTGGTCGGGATGCTTCCCAGCGGAGTCTCCGGCGCGGGCTCTCCGTTGCCGCGCTGCTTCTGCTGGACCACGAAGTGGATCTCCACGGGCTGCCCCACTATCCCGGAGAGGACCTTTCGGACCATGGGGAAGAGCCGCTGCTCCAGGGTCTCGAGGGCGAAGGGGCTGCCGACCCCGATGACGAACTGATCCCCTTCGTGGGACACCAGGAAGGTGTCCTTCAGCCAGGTGTCGAAGTTGGCTTTGCTCATCTGAAGTTGTAGCTCGCCGAGCGCGGCCTCCCACGCCTGAGATGCAACCATTACCAACTCCGATATCCCCGAAGGGCAAATTCTGTCCAAATAATCAGGGGTTCATGGTAGCAGAAGGTCAGGGAGGGCGAAATGGGAACTCGTTGCTCAAAGTTGCCCAAAGGGGAGGGGTTGCGAGAACCGGGGCTAGGGGGTCAGGGATCGGGGGACAGGGATCGGGGGACAGGGATTAGGTGCTCCTGCCCCCGGCCCCCTATCCCCCATCCCCCAACACCTGTTCGTAGATCTTCTGGATCAGCTGGCCGCCCTTCTGCCAGGAGTAGACGGCGACGGCGCGGGCTCGAAGCTGCTCCCCAAGCGACCGGGCGGCGCCCTCATCGAATAGCAGCGCCTCGAGCTCGCCGGCCAGGGCCTCGTGGTCGCCCGTTCTGGCGTAGACGCCCAGGTCGCCCAGAATCTCCTTGCTCACGGGTGTGTCGAAGGTGACTGTGGGCAACCCCATAGCCATGTAGTTCAGCAGCTTCCCGTTTCCCTCGGTCTCCGACATCTTGGGCGAGACGGCCACGTCTCCCAGGGCCAGGTGCAGCGGTGCCTGACCGTAGGGTATTCGCCCCGTGAACGTGACCCTGTTCGAGATGCCGAGGGAATCGGCCATGTTCTGGTACTTCTCGAGGCCCGGGTAGCCCATAATCAGGAAGTGGACGTCCAGATGGCGAGCTGCTATCTCTTTCGCTGCTCGCAGCAGGTGACTGATCCCCTGGTACTCCTGGAGGAGGCCCAGGTACACCACCACCTTGTGGCCCGCGGGAACCCCAGCCGGC
>JAJYKO010000300.1 GCA_021788565.1 Chloroflexota bacterium | reverse complement strand
CGCGAGGACCAACAGCAATAGCACGTGGCCGATCAGGTTGACGAAGGAGAACGCCTGAATGGTCAGGACGACGACCGCCGTCGCCAGCGCAACGTTCACGAGATCGAAGCGTAGTCGTTCAGTCATCAATACCTTCAAGAAGCCGTGAGAACTCCGATCAGTAGTAACCGGCCCCACGGTATCCCTAGCCCGCCTCTCTTGCCGCTTGTCTAAGGCCTATTCACGAAACCAACTGCACCTCACAGCCCCGCGGGCGCTGGGCGCCCACTAGGGCAACATTCCGGCAGGGATCAGGGGCCGCGGATCCCCGGCCCCTGATCCCATAAGACACATCCCTCGTGTCGTTGTGGCGCTGCTAAACCATTGGCAGCGCAGCCAAGTCCGCACCGTCTACAGAGTCCGACGGTGCGGAGAGATCGCGCGGAAGACGCCGATCAGGATAACCGCCCCGACTATCGAAAGGGCGATACTGGTGAAGTTGACCCCGGTCACGTCGATTCCAAGTAGCGTTGATCCCAGCCAGCCACCGAGAAACGCGCCAAGGATCCCGATGACGATGTCGCCGATGAGGCCGTAGCCACCAGATCCCATGAGTAGACTGGCGACCCAGCCGGCGATGAGCCCCAGAACGATCCAAGCAAGTATGGACATAGTATTCACTCCGTTTCTTGATTCACTCGATTCCTATTGTGGGCGCCAGCGGCTGGGCTCAAGGCATCCGGTCCCATCGCTACCCCCCCCCGCCAAACCCGAACTGCGTGACAGTAAAAGCGTATGCGTAACCCACGCCGCCTGTCGTCTATCAAAGGCTTATTCGGGGATTAGATCCAGGAGAGAGTATGTCCGGGGGTTAGTGGGGGATCAGACCTTGGGGCCAGGGATTAGGATCGACGGCTCGAGTCACTGTCTCTAACCCCTGTCTGAAACTGGCGGCACCGGGAACCGACGGATCAAGACCCCATGTTGTCCCATTTCTGACAGCTTGACTCTACATGCGGGCGGAGTGGACTGTGGTAGAAGTGGCGCAAAGAATTGGCTGGACTCCTTTGCGCCACTTCTACCAGGAGCCGGTGCACGTTCTGCGCCGTTGCTCAGGCCGCTTTCCTACGCTCCAGTTCCGCAACCACTTCATCCGGGACCATCAGCATCTCTTTGACGTAGTGCATGCCTTGTGCGGCGGGCAGACTGCTTCGTCCTCCAAAGAGGTCCGACAGAGCCCCTTTTCCAATCTGGTAGCCCGTGATAATCAGGTTCGCGTCGATTTCCACATCCTCGATATGCCCCATGAGGTTGCCCCCGTGGGTCAAGACCTTCGTCCCCATCAGTGTTGCCAGGTCGACTGTTCCCTCGACTTCGGTCAGCTCTTCTTCTCCAACGGACCTGGGATCCTTGATGGTGACGGCGTCGTGGCCAACCCTTGCATCGCTGGCCGAGACGGTTTTCACGACTCCCTCGGGCAACAATCTAATGCGAACGCCCACAACGTGCTGCGCGTCGGGGTTGAGCACGAGGCCCTGGACATCGCCCAGCTTCTCAGCGCCAGTGATGCTGACCACCGGCATTCCCAATAACTCAGTTGCTTTCATCATAAACCTCCTAATCAGGCAAACCATCGCCGACGCGGCGCCAGGGCACGGAAGATGGCGATCGCGATGACCGCGCCCACTACCGCGATGGCGATGCTGGTGAGGTTGAGGCCTGTCACGCTGATTCCCAGCAGCCGCTCTGCCAGCCAGCCACCGACAAATGCGCCCAGGATCCCGACTACGATATCGCCGATAACACCGTAGCGCCCCAATCCCATGAGCCGGTTGGCGCCCCAGCCAGCTATGAACCCTAGAACGAGCGTACCGAGTAAGTTCACTGGCATGTCGGGTATGTTCACTGCATTTACCCCGTTTCCTGATGCACTCCCGCGTTGCCGATCCATCCCCTGGACGTGTGGAGGGGACCCGGTAGCAGCATATGCGTAACCCACGCCGCCTGTCGTCTATCGAAGGCTTATTCGGGGATTAGATCCAGGAGAGAGTGTGTCGGAGGGCTAGTGGGGAAGCAGGCATCGGGTCCAGGGAGCAGAAGCAGCCGCGAGGGTTCGCGTGGCCTTCACTCGAGGTCAATCGTCTCGCCCTTGCCCTGGAGTGGACGCAACTGCAGCCGGGTGGGGCGGATCTCTACCAACTGGCACCACGCCGCTTCGGGCATTCTGGCAAGGGCGAGTCCACTGGGGCACTCATCTTGGCGCAGCAGGCGCGCTACCCCACGCATCTGCCACGTGTCGGCGGTGGCAACTACCAGCGTATTGCTCTCCAGGTTAAACAGCAGATCCGAAGTTCTCGCCACGAGCACGTAAAGGGCGAGGCCAATCGACTCGCAGGACAGGGTCTCAGCCTGGATGTCCGCCGGACCGCCGGTCGAGAGCACTATCTGGCGCACGGTTGAAAGCGCTTCACTTGCCCGTTGTCTCAGCTGACGCAGCACCATGGTCAACCTTTCTGCATGTGACAGGTCGGTTCATTTCAATACAACAGCATCGCGTAAACCGGTCCGTCTGTCGTCTATCTAAAGTCTAATCTTGGGGCTTACCCACGTTCCAGGAGTCCAAGCTCCCTGGCTCGGGCAACTGCCTCGGTGCGGTTGCTCGCCCCGATCTTGCCCAAGATATGGCTGATGTGCGCCTTGACTGTACCGACGCTGACCGTGAGCTCGCCGGCGATCCTCTGGTTGGGCGCGCCCGCCGCCAGGAGCCGAAGAACCTCGATCTCTCGAGCGGTGAGTAGGTCGACACCAGGTGTCGGATGTCTGGTATCGGGCGTCGGGAGAGGAGTAGCGGACGACCTCTCGTCTCCTGACCCCGGACCCCCGCCCCCCGAACCCTCGATGGCCGCCAACAGTCGGGCGACGTACCTGGGAGCGATCCCGCGCGCGGACAGCAGGCGGAGCAGCCTGGCCATCGGCTCCCCGTGATCCGCGAACGTGCGCACATAGCCCTCCGGCTCGGCCAGGGTCAGCGCCCGTTCCAGGGAGACCACTGCCGGTGCGAGCTCGCCGTTCTGGTCCAGGGCCAGCGCTTGGAGAGTCAAGATCTCGATCACCACCCCGAAACGTCCGGCCGTCTCGGCGGGCCCCAGGAGACGCGCCAGAAGCTTGAGCGCCTCGACCGTCTCGCCCCGCGCCAGACGAAGCCGCACCAGGCTCAGGCACTCCCGCTCGTGGGGCAAGCCGACGTCGATCGCTTCCCCCACACGATGCTCCCGCGCCCACCTCGCCGCTTCCTCCAATCGGTCCAGGGCGACCAGGAGGTCGGCCCGTTCGGCCAGCAGAAGCCGGCGCATCACCGTCAAGCGTTGCTCCTGGACCGTCTCGATAGCCCTCTCGATCATGGCCAGCCCGGCCTGAACGTCCGCCTGCGCTCGGCGCAACCTCGCCAACCCCCAGTACGTCGCGGCCAGAGTATCCACGTACCCGCTCTGCTCCCCCAACTCCAGCGCCTGCCCCAGGTAGTCCCCGGCGCCGTCGAGATCGTCCATCTCACGTCTCACATGGCCCATGTAGGCGTACAGCATCCCTACCGTCGGGATCTTCTGAGAGGGAGTCTCGGATACCTCGGCAACGACCTTCAGCGCCCGCTCGCACACCTGCTCAGCCTCTCGGAGCCGTCCGCGCAGCATGTGGGTCCTAGCGAGGTAGGCAAAGGACACCATGACCATGTGCAGGCTTCCGGTGACCAGGCTGAGATCGACTGCGTCGGCGAAGGCCGCGCTAGCCGGGACCACCTCGCCGGTGGAGAGGTGGGCATCTCCGAGGTTGAATGCGGCAAGGCTCCGCATGAATCGCTCGCTGGAGGGCAGGCGCGAAAGGGCATGGCTCGCGTGCTCGACGGCGCGCCGCGGATCGGCTCTCTGGCCGGCAACGCTTGCGCGGACGGCCGCGACCCGACCCTGCAAGACTTGGGCATCCGCCTGGCCTATGCCCGCCAGCGCACCTTCGGCACTGTCGAGGTAGGACTCCGACGCTTCCAGTTGCCCTCCCAGCGCCAGAGCCGCACCCACCAGGACACACAGATGTGGTCTTGAGCGCACCAGTGCCTCAGGCAATCGGTTGACCCAGTTCAGCAGGAACACTATTCCGCCCTGTCCCAGCACGAGGGGCGCCTGCTCCTCGACCAGCCGCGCCGCCGCGTCGAAGTCTTGAGCTAACAGGGCGTGGCCGATCGCCTCGTCCACCAGCCCCTGCCGCTCGTACCACCGGCTGGCCCGGAGGTGAAGCTCGGAGACCCTTCCAGGCTCGTCCTCTGCCAGCCGTCCACTCAGGCAGTCCCGGAACAGGTGGTGGTAGCGATACCAGCGTCGCTCCTCGTCGAGCGGTGTCACGAAGAGGTTGTCGCGCTCCATGCGCACCAGGACCCCGGCGCTGTCGGTGCGTCCCGTTACGGCGTCACACAGCGGCCCCGAAAGCTCGGTCAGGATCGATGTCCGCAGAAGGAACTGCCGGATCTCCTCGGGCTGCCGGCTCAACACCTCCTCGACCAGGTAGTCCACGATGTAGCGATGGGCACCGGTCACGGTGGAAAGCAGACCAGCAACATCTCGACGCCCCTGGATCGAGACGGCTACCAGCTGCAGCCCGACGATCCACCCCTCGGTGCTGGATTGGAGGGCCGCCACGTCCCCTGCACCGAGGCTGAGGCCCATTACTCGGTTCAGGAACGTCTCGGCTTCTTCGAGGGTGAAGAGGAGGTCGGAACCGCGAAGCTCGACCAGTTGATCGCGCGCCCGTAGACGACTGAGGGACAACGGCGGGTCGGAGCGCGTGGCGATGACCAGGTGCGCACGCGTGGGCAGGTTCCCGATGAGGAAGGCAACAGCGTCGTGAACGGCTGGCGCGTCGATCTCCTGGTAGTCGTCCAGGACGAGGATCAGATCGTCGGGTACACCGGCCAGGTCGTTTAGAAGCGATGTGAGGACCGCCCTGATCGGCGGTGGCTGATGGGACCGGAGCATGATCAGGGCGGCCGAACCCATGCCCTCCTGCACCCCGCTGAGGGCCGCGACGACGTACGTGAGGAACCGGGTCAGGTCGTTGTCGTCCTCGTCCAGCGAAAGCCACGCGGCAGGGATGCCCTCAGCCGGCCCGGCAAGCCACTCACTCACCAACGTGGTCTTGCCGAACCCAACCGGGGCGGAGACGAGGGTGAGCGCCCGGCTGAGCCCAGCGTCCAGCCGCTCGGTCAGGCGCGCTCGAGACACGATGCTCGCCCGTATCCTCGGCTGGCGCAGCTTCACGGCCAGGAGTGGGGTCTGACTCAACAGGTTGGCGGCAGAGGCGCCAGGTTCGTTCATGTGCCTATTGTACAACCCGGATCTAAGCCCCGAAATACGCCTTAGGATAGGCGACAGCCCTCGCGGGCTACGCGTAAGCTGCTACCACGACCAACTGATAACCCGCAAGCAATCAGTACGTCCCGTCGCTTATCGCCATGCTGGTCTACGCCCTGCTGGGCTGGCTGATCATGCGCGCGATCTCGCAGTTCTTCTTCCCACCAACGACGCGCAACACGTCGACCTACGATCGTTACAACGGCTAGACCGTCTGAGCGATACCATTTGACCTCGCCGCCCTCGACGCTGCAAGCGGCGAGGTCAAATGGTGTCCGGCCCCATGCAGATCTGGAGCATCTGACCGGCACCTTCACACTGCTCCCACGAACTTCCCATCGCAGTACAAGTCGACATGGTTGCCGTTTGCCGGGAGCGGGAGGACCTTTCTGACCTCCCTGCGCCGCTGCTCTCCACTCAACTGCTGATTGCAGAACACTTCCTGACGAAGCCTGCCGAACTGCAGGGTAGTCACATCGATACGAACGGTTTTCGCGCTCATAGCTCTCACCGTACCTTCTCTTGGTTGTTGTTTGGGCTTCCCGCTCGCCCTGAGGCTCAATCTTCCTCCACCCGCCGAGGAGAGGCTGTCTCCACAGCGGGCACCGCTGCCGATGCCTCTTCGCGCCATAGCAGTTCGAGCAACTCTCCGACTGTGATCGTGCACTTTCCGGGGTGGCGCAAGGGCAGAAGGGTGTTCAGCCGGTATCGATTGCGCCGGCCGATCTTCTCTCGTTCGACGTAGGATTCCGCCAGGAGGTCCGCCACGATCTTGCGGGCTGCTCGCTCAGTGATACCCACCGCTTGAGCTATCTCCAGTCCCGTGCTGTCCGGATAGCGACCGATGTAGGTGAGCACCAGGCCATGGTTCTCCAGGAGGCTCCACGAGGCCATCGAGTTCAACCTCCAATAATGCCCTCACAGGCCGTGACGCCTTCAGGCAACGATACCGTCTTAAACCACGAATTACAAATCATGATGTGTTATTCATGTAACAGTATGCATTGTAACACCAGGAGCTGCGACGCGCTGACAATAGGATCAATGGGCCGGTGGCTCTACAGCCGTGAATTGGAGCCGGCGTTGTCTCTAACGCCGGCGGTCGGTCAGGGAACCGCCGGGGTTGAGACAACCCAGGCTCCAAGGTATTGGGCCAGTAGGAGGCATCTCCTACTGGGGAGGTATATTTGAGGAGTAGGGGCGGCTCGGGAGCCGCCCCGTCGTCATGGACTGGGCGGCTCGGCGGGAGCCTCGCCCTCCCGACACCACTGGGCGAGTCGTGGGCCACGCATCAGGGGCGATACGGGTGGCTGGGACGCTGGCCTGGATCGGGCTGGCGCCTCCAGGACCCGCGGCATCTACGCCTCGGGCTCTCGGACCCTGCCGTGGAACGCCGAGGTGTGCCCATCCGGCGGCCATTGCCTCGAGGCACTCAATTCACCAGGTCGGCTTGCCCGCTGCTCGGTGCGTG
>JAJYKO010000299.1 GCA_021788565.1 Chloroflexota bacterium | reverse complement strand
GATGCTGCTTCCGCCGACAGAGATGCCCGCGGCCGAGGCAATGTTGAGCATCGAGCCCCCGCCAGCCGGCAGCATCCGAAGGGCAGCCGCCCGAGAGACCAGGTAGGTGCCCTTAAGATTCACATCCAGGACGTCATCCCACGCCTCTTCATCGGCCGAGGCGAGGTCCGGATAGGGGATCCAACGAGTAGCGCCGGCGTTGTTGACCACCAGGTCGAGTCGGTCGTGGCTCTGGTACACCGCATCTATCAGGGCGTCCACCTGGGAGCCGATACTGATATCTACTTTGTGGAGAGACACCGTCGCACCTGCCGATCGTAGCGACTCGGCGCCCGCGGCAGCCTCGGTCCCCGACCTCGAGTAGGTGATTGCCAATCTGTATCCTAGGTCCTTCAACTGGCGGCTTATCTCCAGCCCCAGCCCCGTACCTCCACCCGTCACCAACGCGACGAGAGAACCTGATGCGCCTTCAGCAGACATCGCTTCACCTCTTCTTGCTGTTCGTGCTCGCGATGAGGGCTCCGATCGACGGGCAAACCCGTGTCGACCGAGCCCTCACCAGTTCAGACGATGCCCGGCTGCTACGACCAGGGAGGCGTCGCGTCGGTGTCGGTGACCACGTCCACCACCACCGGCCGGTTCGCGGCCACGGCCTTCTCCAGGGCAGGTCGGATCTCGCTCGCCTTCTCTACCCTGATGCCCATGCAGCCCAGATCTTCGGCGACCCTGGCGAAGTTAGTCGTCCGAGAGAAGGCGTAGACCTCCTCGGGCTTGCCCCACTGTGAGGCCATGTCGCCCACGTACAGTGCGGTTTTCACCTGGCTGAGGGCCAGATTGTTGTTCACGACGACGATGGTATTGATGTTGTTGCGAGCCGCGGTCTCCAGCTCACCTATGTGATAGTAGAAGCCTCCATCCCCAGTGAAGGTGAACACCGGCCTATCGGGCAGAGCACACTTGACCCCGAGAGACCCCGGGAAGGCCCACCCCAGGGTGCCGAAGCATCGGATGTAGGTCTGATCGGGCTTCGTCATCTCTACCATCGTGGCGCTCCAGATCGTCGAGTGCCCCGTATCCGAGACCACCACCCCATCCTCTGGCAGAAACTCGGTGAGCTCCCGGCACAGCCTCTCCGGCCTGATGGGCGTGGTGTCAGACCTGGCGTAGCTCTCGAACCCGGTACGCCACTCGGCGAGCGCCTCCTGGGCGTGCTTCACCCAGGCCGTGGTCTTACCTTGCTTAGGGTTCGCCACCTCGAGAAGGCGCGAGAGGGTCACCATGGCGTCCCCCACCAGCGCCACCCTGGTCGGGTAGATCCGCCCGATCTCGCTCGCGTTGATGTCCAGCTGGATCGTCGGAGTGCCCTTGCGAGGGGTGGTGTAGTGATCGGTGGTCATGTCCCCGGCCCGGCTGCCTATGAAGAAGACAAGGTCGGCCTCCTTCACCAACTGGTTGGCCGCCCGCCGCCCGTAGCTCCCCACGGTTCCTATGGACAGGGAATGGGTCTCAAGGATGGTGCCCTTGCCGGTGGGCGAGGTGGCTACCGGTATCCCTAGCCTCTCAGCAAGCCTCACCACCTCCCGCTGGGCGCCAGAGGTAACCACGCCCCCGCCCGCGATGATGACCGGCCTCTCGGCCGAGGCCAGCAGCCTGGCCGCCTCCTCTATGCGGGCCGCATCCGCCTCCACCGGCCTGTAGGGGGGTTGGGACCTGAACTGCGCCTCGACTATGACCTCGGCATCGATCTCCCCCTCGGCTCCTTCCCCTAACCGCCCTGGCATCTCCAGGTGGGCGGGTCCGGGGGTGCCGGTCACCACCTCACGAAAGGCCTGCTGAAGCAGGTCGGGGAAGCGAGTGGGCTTCTCGACGCGAGCGTTGAACTTGGTGACCTGGTTGTAGAGGGGGTAGTCCTCTATCACCTGATAGAGGTACTGGTAGCGGTTGTCGGGATGCACGCCGCCTGTTAAGGCGATCACCGGGGAGCTGGCAAGGTAGGCGTCCCTGAGCCCGGCCGCCAGGTTGGCGGCCCCCACCTGCTGCGCCATGCAGACCCCTGGCTTGCGGCTGGCCCTGGCATATCCATCGGCCATGTAGGCTGCCGCCACCTCGTGGTGGGTGACGACGCGCTTGATCCCTGCTACATTGAGGGCGGCGGTACCCGAGAGGAAGACCGCGGGCACGTAGAAAACGTGACTGACTCCGTAGCCCTTGAGGGTCTCCGCGAAGTACCGCCCCACATTAGTTGGTGCCATGGTAATACCCTCCGACCTACTTGATGGCTATCGGGTTAACCGGTGAACCGGCGCCGTTGGTGAAAGGTATCACCGGCGCGACCAGCAGGAACGCCCACTGGCCGTCCTCGGCGCAGTCGGCGGCCAACTCGTCGGACCAGAACATCTCGCCGTGGGTGACGCCGAGGATGGGGATAGTGATCTGATGCCACGGCTGGAACATGTTCTCTGTGGTGCGGTTGGGCCGCACCTCGATGCCCCACGTGTCGCTGCCGACGGCGGCGACCTCCTTGTCGTGGATCCACTTGAGGGTCTCGAACTCCAGTCCCGGTGCGGGGCCCGCCGCATACTGCCCCCAACCGTCGCGGATCCGCTGGCCAAGCTGGCCGGTGCGGATCAGGAGGAAGTCACCGCTCTTCACCTCGACCTTCTCGGCAGCAGCACAGGCTTCCAAATCCTCGGTGGTGATGCCGAAGCCGTCGGGCAATGGGTCGATTCCCTTAAAGCGTGCTATATCCAGCAGCACCGCCCGGCCCACCATCTTGTTCTTCATCGTGTGGATGCCGCACTTGCCCAGGCCCCGGCCGGTGACATTCTCGGCCGGACGGCCGTTCCACATCACCGTTTTCCACTTGCCGTTTGCTTCCTTGTAGCGGTAGAAGACGTGACCCAGGGCGTCCCAGTGGGTGGCAGACTGGGTGGGCATACAGACGTAGTCGTCGGAGTAGGCGATGTCCACCTCTTTTTCGTCGTCGACCACGAAGTCCGCGCCAGATACCATCATGGTCCGCATCGGGTTGGTGCGTCCTCCCCAGCCGATCTGTGGTCCTTCAGAGCCAAACGGGATGCCCAGGCCAAAGACCTTGCCCTTCTTCACCAGTTGGGCGGCCTCGATTATGGAGGCGGGGGTGATGTAGTTCAGCGCCCCAACCTCGTCGTCGGGTCCCCATTTGCCCCAGTTCTTGAGCGACATCGCGTACTCGTGCAGGCGCTCCCTGCTAACCGGTTGGCCCTCTTTCTCAGCCATGTGAACTCTCCCCTTTCTATGTCCAGAATCCCACAGCTACTTTCCTATTGCTATCGCACGGAGCTCCTGGTGAGTGTCATGCTGAGCGCAGCGAAGCATCCCTCTTTGGCAACGTGGAGATCCTTCGATTCGCTCAGCATGACACTCCCGTGAAATGCTCATCGACGGAGCATCGGTGCTCTGCCACGGCGACTTCGACGTAGGGGCGGGGAGTCCCCGCCCCTACTCGACATCTCACCTTAACAGAGACCTAGCCTGCTTCCGCCTCCAGGTTCCCTCCGCTTGACTTGACGAGATACGCTTCGATCTCGTCGAAGGTCTTGCCCTTGGTTTCGAAGCCGATGAACCCGTAGGCAATCCCAGCGAGTATGCCGAAGACAGCGATGAACGCGTAGGCCGGGATGATCCCTGCCTCCGTAGCTGCCGGCGTCACCAGGTTCGTTGCCCCAACCACCACGGCCAGCCCCATCGGCCCAAGGATCTTCCCTATTCCTCCAAACCCATACGCCGAGCCCATCCCGCTCGTATGGAGCGATGCCGGCCACACCTCCGACGCATAGGGCCCCACTATCGCAAACCCACCATCGGCGAAGAAGTAGGTGATGATCAGCATTATCCAGAAGACGGACACGCCGCCGATGAAGTAGCTGTGCAGGAGGGCCGTCGCCAGGGTCAGCACCCCGGAGCCAAAGCCGGCCAACCCTCCAGCGGGCTTGCGACCTATCTTGTCTGACAGGAACGAGAAGCTTATCCGCCCAGCCAGTCCTCCTAGCGTGACGAAGATATAGAAGAACGCCGCCTGGGCGGGAGGCACGTGGAGCAACATGGCTATCAGAGTCGCTCCCCAGAGGGTGATCCCATAGGACTCCGTCTGCATGCCGAGGTTGCCGAGCCACGAACACACCAGGCTCCTCTTATACCTGAAGAGCTGAGTCCACGGGGTCTTCTTCTCTAGTCGACCAAAACTAGCGGGTAGCTCCACCTGGCTGGGATCGATCTCGAGCGCCCACGCCAGCGACTTCTTCGCATCCTCACGCCTGCCCTTCTGGGCAAGCCACTGCGGCGACTCGGGCACCCAGGCCCGGATCAAGAGTGTGACGAGGGCCGGGATCAACCCCACCGCAAACAGCCCCCTCCAGCCAACCGCTGGCGCCAGGAACGCAGCGAGCACCGATCCCAGCATCGTGCCAACTGGGATGAACACCGTGACCAGCCCACCAATCGTTCCCCGTCGCCTCGTCGGCACGAACTCCTGCACCAGCGGAAGGTCCACCGAGTAGAGACCTCCCACCCCGAAGCCAACCACGAAGCGGAACACCGTCAGGAAGCCCCAGGAGCCGGTGGGCGTCAGTGCCAGGATCCCGCTGCCTATGGCGAAGTTGAGCACCGTGGCCATAAAGATGGGGCGCCGCCCGTACTTGTCTGCCGCGGCACCCCAGGCAAATCCGCCCGCTATGGCCCCAACTCCTGAGGAGATCAGGATGATCGCCGATTGTTCGAAACTCAGGTGCCAGGGCGTGACGATGAACGCCAGCACGAACCCTATCAGGAAGTAATCGAAGAACTCGAGCATATCTCCGATGATTGCCGCCGCCACGATGCGACGTTGATTGCCTGTCAATCCTTGCTGTCGGTCGAGCTGTTCCAGCATTTGATGCCTCTCCATTTTCAACTAGCAAGACACGATTCAGGAATCACTATTCCAGTCTCTAAGCGGCTATTCCGTGGCGGTTTCCGTGACAATGCCCGCTTCCTCTATACCCACCTCCTTATCCCCGCGGTCCACTTGACCTAACTGGACCGCGGGTACGAGAAAGGATCGCGGTCTGGCCCTACTTCACGGCGAGTGGGTTGACCGGAGAGCCCACACCACCGGTCAGCGGAAGCACCGGGGCGATCAACTGGAACTCGTAGACTCCGTCGGCGGCGCAATCCGCGGCCAGCTCGTCCACGTCGAACATCTCGCCCATCAAGAGTCCCATGTTCGGGATCACAACCTTGTGCCAAGGCTGATTTACCCACTTGATCTCGTTCGGCCTGACCTCGACGCCCCACGTGTCCGAGGCGATACCCGCCACTTCGTGGTTCTGCAGCCAGTCGACGGTCCAGAGGGAAAGGCCCGGCGCATCACCCCCCGCGTAGGTCCCCCAGTCACTCCTGGAGCGGCAGTAGTTGATGTGGCCGGTCCTGAAGATCACGATGTCCCCTCGCTGCACTTCGATCCCCGCGCGTCGGGCAGCCTCGTCCAGGTCGTCGGCAGTGATGGCATAGCTGATCTCCAGGTTCTCCACACCCTTTGACCTGGCCACGTCGAGGAGGACACCACGCGTGATGATCTTGTCGCGGTAGTTCTGGATGCCGTTCTTCTGCGCCCCGAAGCTGGTGACAAGGCTGGCGTCGTAGCCGTTCCACATCTTGCCGTCCCAGAACACGTGGGCCATGGCGTCCCAGTGGGTCGCCGCGTGGGTCGGCATCATGAACACGTCGTCGGCACCGCCGTAGTACTGGGGCGCGCCCGCCATAATGCCGCCCATGGTGTCGCGGCCATCACGCATCATGAATGACATCGGGTTGAAGCGGCGCATCCCGCCTGTTTGCGGGCCGTTGCCGTCGAATGGGATCGCCAGCGAAAACACCTTCCCCTTGCGAACCAACCGCGCAGCTTGAACAACCTTCTCCGGGGTGATGTAGTTGACGGTGCCAACCTGGTCGTCCGGCCCCCATTTCCCCCAGTTTCGATGCGTCTCGCACAGATCCTTCAGAGTCTCGAAGTCCCGATCAGAACTCATCTGCGTACTCCTTTGAGGTCACCTCGCAAGTTGCGCCCGCACGAGGCCACAAATGCATGTGACAAGGTGTACAGTCACGTTAATCGCGGCGTTCGGATAGATCAATGTCCCCCGGGATAGATTCTCGCCCCCTACCCCTGTCTGAAGAGACAAACCGAGCAGTACTTATTCGTAACCTTCCACAATCCCCGGTTTTCTTCGGGAGGGCAAAGTAGCTCCGGGAGTAGCGATGAGGACCGATCGGGGGATCACCACTGAGGTGAAACCCGCGGGGTCTCATGGAGGCCGAGACTCGCTAGCTCAGGATCGCGAGCCGAACACCCCGCGGGTTTGGCCGCCGCTTCACTTTAGGACGATTGTGCTGATCCCGCGCCTTCCAGCGCTCGCAGGATCACCTCGGGCGTCGCGGGATAATCGGTGATCCAGACCCCGATCGCGTTGCGGATGGCGGAGAGGATCGCCGGCGGTGGGGCGCTAGCGGTCATCTCGGCAAAGCCTTTCGCCCCGCGGGGACCGTTCGGATGTGGTATCTCCACGACGTCATACAGCATCTCAGGCGGCATATCTGCCGCCGTGGTGATGACGTAGTCGTCCAGGCTGTCAATCGCCATGTCCGGCGAGGGATAGAAGGGCAGGTTGTTCTCGGTCAGTGCGAAACCGATTCCCATCATGGCTCCACCGTTGATCTGTCCCTTGACGAGCAGCGGGTTGATGGCCTTGCCGACCTCATACACCTGCACCAGTTTGAGCACGTCCACCAGGCCAGTCTCGGTGTCCACCTCGACCTCGGCCACGCAGGCGCCG
>JAJYKO010000298.1 GCA_021788565.1 Chloroflexota bacterium | reverse complement strand
TCTCCGGCTGTCCATAGGTAGAACTTGCCCTCCTCGCCTTCGCTGTCGGCGTCCAATGCCGAATAGAAGCCACCTGCCGGATCCGCCATCTCCCGCATCACGAAGTCGAGGGTCTCCTCTGAGACGTCTCGGAAGAGGAGGTTGCCGGTAACCTGCCACGCATGGAGGTAGACCCTGGCCAGCAGCGCGTTGTCGTACAACATCTTTTCGAAATGGGGCACGAGCCAGCCCCCATCCACCGAATAACGGTGGAAGCCGCCTCCGACCTGGTCGTAGATACCGCCGCGAGCCATCGCTTCCAGGGTCTCCGTGACCATCTGAAGGGCGCGAGGGTCTCCCGTCCGGTGATGGAAGCGAAGCAAGAACTCCAGGATCATGGCCTGCGGGAACTTAGGGCCTCCTCCCCACCCCGCGTGCTGCTCGTCGTAGCTGCGCCACAGCTCCTGGACGGCGGCCCCCAGGATTTCCGGCTTCAGCGGCTCCTCACCCTCCGCTACCTCGACGCTCTGCTGCTGGGCGATTGCCGAGACGACCTGCCGGCCGCTGGCCAGCAACTGGTCGCGGCGGCTGTGCCAGGCCTCCGTAACAGCCCGCAGCAGCTCGGGGAAGGATGGCATGCCCCCGCGGGGAGTGGGCGGAAAGTAGGTGCCCCCGTAGAAGGGCTCGCCGCCGGGGGTGAGGAACATCGACATGGGCCAGCCGCCCTGTCCCGTCAAGGCCTGCACGGCGGCCATGTAGATCTGGTCCAGGTCAGGCCTCTCCTCCCGATCCACCTTGATGCTGACGAAGTTCTGGTTGAGGGTGGCCGCCACCTCGGGATCCTCGAAGGACTCATGAGCCATGACGTGGCACCAGTGGCAGGCGGAATATCCGATGCTGAGGAAGATAGGCTTGTCCTCGGCCTTTGCCTTCTGGAACGCCTCATCGCCCCACGGATACCAGTCGACAGGATTCCCCGCGTGCTGGCGCAGGTAGGGGCTCGTCTCCTTGGCCAGTCGGTTCGGCATGGTGTTCCGCCTTTCAGGAAGCAGAGTGCGCCCGGCTCGCTGCCGAGCCCGAACTCACTGCGAGTTTCGTACCGTGGGCGGAGGTGAGCGTCGCGGGATGGCTGACACCACGATGGAACGACCGGCCATAGACAGTCCGGGCAGCCGAGAGGCGAGGGGCGCCAGCCGTATGCTGGCCGCACGGGCGAGACGGCCCGAGCCCAGGTAGGGAAATAGCGTGAAGAGCTGCTCCACCCGGAAGCTCGCGCTCTCGAGGGCACTTCGGAGACCCGCGGGAGTGAAGATGTGGACGTGGGTTGGGTCCTCGAAGTGAGCAGGGTCCGGATAGGCTGCGTTCGGGGTGATCAGGACCAGCCTGCCCCCCGGCCTTAGCACCCTCCACCACTCCCGAAGCGCGGTGGCCGGATCCGGCAGATGCTCGATGAGGTGCTGGCCCACGATGGTATCGAAGGACCGATCCTCGAAGGGAAGAACCTCCGCTCGGGCGCAAGCTACCCTCGACTTGCTACGGCGCCTGGCCAGTCCGAGCCCGATCATCGAGAGGTCCACGCCGGCCACGAGGGCGGCACGGCCTCCCAGCCATCCCAGCAGCTCTCCGCTTCCGCAACCCACCTCCAGGGCCCTGGAATCTGGGGACAGATACGCCAGCCGGAGGATGGCCTCCATCTCCATCCGGAAGTCTGGCCACGCCTCCCGGTCCTGATAATAGGACTCTCCGTATTGCGGCGCCGACAACCACGCCTCCCTTTGGCTTCGGACTGGAAAAGTTCTTCTCGATGCTCGCTGCTCGCGAATCTGTCTTCAGAGGGCAATCAGCCCTCGCCGGATTGCCAGGGCCACAGCTTCGGTTCGGCTGGCCGCCCCGAGCTTCGCCAGGATCGCCCCGACGTGAAACTTAACCGTGTGCTCGCTGATGTGCAGGCGCGTGGCGATGGTCTTGCTGGGCAGACCCTGGGCCATTAGCTGTAACACCTCCAACTCCCGTGCTGTCAGCGGCTCATCGGCGGCGGCCGGCTGCGGTTGGCGGGAGCCCGCGAGGAGGGCCCTGGCCACGGCAGGGTGAAGGACCGTCAGCCCCTGGCCAACCGCCCGCACCGTCTCGACGATCTCCTCTGGTGAAGCATCCCTGAGCAGGTACCCGCGCACCCCGGCCTGGAGGGCTTCCACGGCGGATGTGTTCCCCGGGTCGCCGCTGAGAATTACAACTCCCACGGCTGGCAGCTCCGACATCAACTGGGAAAGGATTTCCAGCTCGTCCTGCTCCCCGGAAGAAACGTCCATCAGGACTATATCAGGGCGCAGGCTTGTGGCCTGTGCCAGGAGATCCTGCAAGGAAGACTCGCCAGCGACCGTGGCTCTTTCCGAGCCGTCGAGGATCGTTCGAAGTCCGGTCCGAGTCACAGGATAGTTGGAGGCGATCAGGACCTGGATGGAGTCGTCAGCCATTAGCAATCAGCAATCAGGATCCTACCCAGAACCCAGAACTCAGAACTTAGAACCCTCGGAGGTGACAGGTGTCGTTCAGCATCAGCGCCACCCATCCCTCGGGTTCCCGCTTCTCGAAGAGGCTGATGGATGCGTTGTCCACCTCCAGCCGCGGCAGCTTCGCGTCGTCGAGGCCAAGGAGGTAGCAGACCATCATCCGGCACACCAGACGGTGAGCTACCAGGACGACTGTCTCCTCGGAATGGCTCGATACCGCCTCCTCGACGGCCGCTGCCACTCGCCCCCGGAAGGCGCCGAGACTCTCACCGCCCGGAATCTCCGCCCGCTGCGGCTCCGTGAGGTAGAGACGGTACTGCTCTGGGTACTCGGTCGCCACTTCGTCGTAGCGCTTGCCGTCCCAGTCACCGTAGCTGAATTCCAGCAGCCCCGGCAGTGGCTGGGTGGTCAAGCCTCCCTCGCGGGCTATTGGCTCCGCGGTCTTCATGGCCCGGGAAAGGGGCGAGCTGTAGACGGCCGAGACGTGGTACCGCTCACGGATGGCGCGGGCGGCCATCTCGGCCTGCCGCAGCCCGGTCTCGTTCAGCGGCACGTCGATTCGCCCCCGAAATCTATCGGTCCGGTTGAACTCCGTCTCTCCGTGCCGCACCAGGATAACCCGTCCCACTGCCGCCCTCCTCATCGCGCAACCCAGGTTGCACTCTCCTCCAGCCGGTCGCGGCTTGAGCGAACCCCACTCCTACTATGCAGGCCCAGTACGGGGAAGTCAAGGCAAGTTGTGGCGCGGACGGCCTGTCGACCAGGATCTACAACCCCACGTGTTATACTCACTATTGGGAGGCAGTCCCGGAAGTTCTCACACAGGTGGTTAGGGACCCGTGCGTCGGCTCCTCGTCTATCTGGACACCTCTGTCGCCAGCGCGTACTTCGACGAACGTGACCAGGCGAGGATGCTCACTACGCGTGAGTTCTGGAAGAGGCTCGAGGGTTACGAGGTTCTCATCTCCGATCTTGTCATCGGAGAGATTCGCCAGATTGCTGATGAGAACCGCAGGCGCACCATTGAGGATCTCCTTCGCAAATTCGTGTTGGTTGTTATCGATGAGGAGACGCGAGCGCTGGCCGGCCGATGTCTCCAGGTAGGAGTGTTCGGATCAACGTCAGCGGCTGACGCGCTTCATGTGGCTGCAGCGACTGTAGCAGGGGCAGATCTGATCGTTAGCTGGAACTTTCAGCACATGGTTAAGGTCAGGACCATTCAAAGAGTAAATGCGGCCAATCTCGACCTGGGCTATCGAGGAATCGATATTCGCTCGCCTCTGGAGTTGTAGGCATCGAGCGGGAGGAACGGTACGGTGTACTTCAGTGCGATCTGGGGGGTAGAGGTCCGCGACGAGATCGCCGCAGAGTTCACATCTCCTGACGGAACGATAGACGACAACCTGGCAGGGCTACACGAGGTAAGAGCCCGACTTGCGGAGCGTGAGGAGCAGCAAAGACTGATCGGTCATCCGGCGCAGCCCGGGGATGTGAGAGCAGCCCTGGAAGCCGAAGGATGGCACCTCCTGCCCGAAGGCAGGAACCGCCCCGCGGCCTGACAGGTAATGCAGCTTCACGTGAAGCTGCTATCGTTCCGCCTCCGACGGCGCCGCGACATTCCAAGACCTCACTAATCCGGAAAGATTGTAGGGCTTTTCCCCAACCTTGCTCTTCCCTCACCAACTCATCAACACTCTATGGAGCTGAGTTTAGGTTACGTGCGTGTTGCCATTCAGGCAACCTGAACTTACAATACCTGAACTTACAATATTCGAAGTTCATGCGTCAGGCGTGGCCCCACACAAGCCCTGAGACCTCGCCGGTTGCCACCAACGCGTTTTCCCTGCGCGCCCAGATCACCGCTTGCTCACTGCCCAGCTCCTGGCCTGGCACAGGTGAATATTCCGGTACCCTCCTCGCGAGGGTATCCCGCCTTGGCTCGGGACGAGGCGGCTGGCATGCCATCGGTTCCCTTGAGATGCCTTCGGCGGGTGGTGCCGAACCACCCCGCCCATAAGGAGCAGCTATGGCCACCGACCAGGAACGCAAACTCGAACGGCTGCAGGATTTTGTCGATCCCCGGTTATGCCAATCGACAGAGGGAAGCCCTACCTGGCTGCGTGACCTGGCCACCGGCGCGTCAAACGACTGGGGGACCCTCGCACTCCTCGGCCGTGCCGGCATCAGGGTCGCAACCGCCCGGGACGGCCGGCCGGTCAAAGCGAAGCCAGATCCCGCGGATATCCTCCTGGCAGGGCTCGCGGGCCGCTGATCCTCCCTCTGACCGCTCCTGCGTTATACTAGATTGTTGTGCTCGGGGCGCTCGTGCGCCCTCTATCCTTACACTTATGGTGAAATAAAGGAGTCGGGCTCTATGCGATCTGGTGGCTCCTCACAATTTCTGACACTGCTCATCATGGCAGCCTTCGTCGGATGGGCAGTTTACCGGCGTACCCGCCCGCAGCAGGTCCGGTTGACGCGAACTGTCGTCTACACCGTGCTGATCGTGCTGCTCTCGGTTGCCGCGCTCGGCGTCAACTCGCAGCTGCTATCGGATCCGCTCTTCATCGTAATCGCGCCGGTTGCCCTGCTTGGTGGCCTGGTTGTAGGATGGTTGATGATGCGCACGATCAGGTTCTGGCGCGATCAGTCGAACGGTCAGATCTGGATGAGCGGCGGCGCGGCCTACGTCGCCATCTGGTTCGCGACGGTGCTCTTGCGTCTGGGCGTCGATTACGCGGCGACCGGCAGCTTCTCGAGCGTCGGGCCGGGGCAAGGAAATCACGCTCCAACCGAGCTGTCGATCATCGCATCCGATCTGTTGTTCATGTCTGTCGGCCTCTGGTTGGCGCGCGGCTACGCCCTGGTGCGGCGCTACCGCGAGTACTCGTCGGTTCCAACCGACAAGTGATGAATCCGAGGAGGCACCCCACGTGCGCACGGCTTCCATCTCCGGATTGGAGAGGGTGAATGAATAGAGTCACAGCGAGGGTTCTCTACCTGCCGTCCCCAGCCGACGTGCGGGAAGAGGCCGGGCGCCTGGGCGTCGGGCCGGCCGTTCTCGAGGGCTTCGCGGGCGGATTTGGGTCCGAGATGGTGAAGCTGAGCGGCGTTGCACCCGAGGTTATCACCACCCTACGGGGAATGATTTCGCCTCCGGCGGGCCTCGCTATGGTGTACCAGGCGGATGAGGGCACCTCCGTCTTGCTGGCGGGGTCGGTGCCGCTGTTGCTGGATGCGGCCGCCCGCCTGGAGACCTTCGGTGACGCGACGGCGAAGGCGGCGGCAGACGAGTTGAGCATCACCCTGGACCGGTACCAGGGCCGGCAGCTTGGCGCGTTGAGGTTCGGCGGCCACATCCTGGAGTGGGGCACACGCACCTACGTCATGGGCATCATCAACGTCACGCCGGACTCATTCTCCGGGGACGGCCTCGGGCCCAACGTGAACGCGGCGTTGGCCCAGGCCCTCCGCTTCGTCGAGGAGGGTGCAGACATCCTGGACGTGGGGGGAGAGTCCACCCGCCCGGGCTCGGAGATCGTCTCTGACGAGGAGGAGATCGCCAGAGTGGTGCCGGTGATCGAGCGGCTGGCAAAGGCAGTATCTGTGCCCATCTCCGTGGACTCCTACAAGGTCGAGGTGGTGCGGCGGGCGCTGGATGCGGGCGCGAGCATCATTAACGACATCTGGGGGCTCCGCCACGACCCCGCGCTGGCCGCCCTTGCTGCCGAGCGCGACGTGCCCATTATCCTGATGCACAACCGGCGCGCCCCCGCGTCGACTACTCAGCTCGGCGGACATTTCCGGCAGGTCGAGTATCACGACCTGATGGGAGAGGTCGTCGACGGGCTGCGGGAGAGCGTGAACATCGCCCTGGAGCGAGGCGTCAAGTGGGAGAACGTGATCGTCGACCCCGGCATCGGCTTCGGCAAGACTCCTCAGCACAACCTGGTTGTCATGCGCCGTCTGCAGGAGCTGAAGTCGCTGGGACGGCCCATCCTGATGGGCACCTCGCGGAAGTCGGTTATCGGGCTCACCCTCGGCGTGCCGATGGACGATCGAGTCGAGGGGACCGGCGCGACGGTGTCGGTGAGCATATGCAACGGCGCGGACATAGTGCGGGTGCACGACGTGAAGGAGATGGTCCGCGTCAGCCGGATGACCGACGCGATCCTCCGAGCGTAGCATCTGAAGGCCGAATTTAGGTTCTGAGTTCTGGGTTCTGAGTTCTGCTGAAGCCCGGAACTCAGAACAGCGAAACGCGCATGAATTACGAAGAGAGCCTTCGATATCTCCAGACGTTCGCCGACTTCGAGAAGAAGACCGGCTACTCCTACACTGCCAGCTTCGACCTGAGAAGGCCGCGGG
>JAJYKO010000297.1 GCA_021788565.1 Chloroflexota bacterium | reverse complement strand
CCGGATGTGCCGGTAGCCGCGGCGGAGCCGCAGAATGGCCCACTGGTCCTGGAGATCAAACGTCCGGCTACCAATGGGGCAGCGGCCAGTCGAGCGGAAATACCGCCAGCTGTCCAGACGGCTCCAGTGGAAGCGCCGGTGGCGGAAGCGCCGGTCGCGGATGCGCCAGTGGTAACGGAAGCGACCACCTTGGTGGCCGCGCCGAAGCCTGCGCGGCCACCAAGGGCCCGAAAGCCCAAGGCCGAACCGGTGAGCGAAACAGAGGCAGCTGCTGTCGTGGCGCCCCCCACTGAAACGGCCCCGGAGGTGGCAGCTCCATCTGATGCGGTGTCCCCTGCGAGGCCGCGCCGGCGGCGCAAAGTCGCAGAGGTGACTGAGCCAGTTCAGGACTAAAGGCTCGGGAGAGGCAGGCGGGCCCGGCGTCGCGGACCGCGCTACTCTATCCGCGCTCTCCAAATGGCACCTTTTGTGCACTACCTCATAGGCCGGATTCGCCCGCTGGTTTTGCGCCCCCCGGGATGGGGGTGTACAATAAAAGGCGGTATATCGTTGGGCTCGCCGTCCTGAGTTCGCTATCTCCCGCCGCATAGACACATGTAGCGGCATACCTGGCAAAGGAGATACAAGGGTGATTGAGGTCTTTGTCGAAAGCATTCGGATGAACATGGCCAATCTCAAGCGAGTAGTCATGCTCAAAGAGAGGAGTGACGGCCGTTATCTGCCCATCTGGATAGGTCCTTTCGAGGCTGACGCCATCGCTATCCCCTTGCAGAACTACCAGGTGAGCCGCCCGCTAACTCACGATCTTCTCGGAAGCGTCATATCAGCGCTGGACGCCAAGGTGGTCAGCGTGATAATTAACGATCTAGCAGACGAGACCTTCTATGCCAAACTGGTGCTCGACGCCAATGGCCGCCACGTGGAGGTTGACTCTCGCCCCAGCGACGCCATAGCCCTTGCCGTCCGCGTCGGCGTCCCCATCTACGTGGCCGACGCGGTGTTCGAGTCCGCTGGAATGAAGCTCGACGCGGAAACAGAGGAGGGCGAAACCGAGGTGCCTCAAGAGGAGCAGGCCGAACAGGGGCCAGCCGCGGATGACGAGAGGCTCTCGGTGTTCCGCCAGTTCATCGAGACACTGGACCTGGATGACCTGGATAAAGGCAAAGGCGGGAAGGGGGAGTCCTCGTAGCGGGGAGATTTGTGGACCCGACTGAGCAGCTGGTCAAGAAGCTGATGACGGCCGTGAAGTGCAACGTCTGTGGCTCCTACTACGAGAGCGACAAGGTGGACGTTCTGGGACACCAGGAGGGGTTGTGGTTCGTGGCAGTTACCTGCAGCCACTGTCGTAGCCAGGGGCTCGTCGCCGCCCTGATACGAGACGCCAAGTCTGCCGAGATGCCTGAAGTGGTGGAGCTTTCTACCGACGTCGGTGAGCCAGAGCAACTACAACAGCAGCAACCTGCGTCCTCATCCCCTGTGACTGGCGACGACCTGCTGGAGGTCCACGAGTTCCTGAAGGAGTTCGACGGGGACTTCCGTACCCTCTTCGGTGACCACTAACCCCAATCGCTACCTGTCAATCAAGCAGGATAGACAGGATGTAGAAGGATAAGCCCGATGAGTTATCTGTCACCTGCTTATCTGTTCTGCCTGTCCTTATGTGTCCTGTATATCCTGTTTCGTACTCCCTCTCTCCGCCTCCGTTGCCCCAATCCGGGTTAGCCGCGGGGCGGTTGGACCAACTCCAGGGTGTTATCGTCCGGGTCCAGGAAATACACGGCGTAGCCGCCGGTGTTTACGCCGGTCTTGATCGCCACCGGTTCCGACCTGAAGCGCACGCCCCTATCCCTCAGCATCCGATAGGTCGAGTGAATGTCGTCCACGTTGAAGCAGATGTGGCCGATACCGGGATTGCAGGTCCGATTATCGATGGCATGACCCTCGGGGGACAGGTACTGTATGAGTTCGAGCCGGAGCCCTGAGCTCTGCGGCAGCTCCAGGAAGGCGATGTTGAGGTCGGCATTCTCGAATGCGACGATCCCGGAGATGTCCTCTCCCTTCCTTTCCATCGTCGCAACCAACTCCATGCCCAGGGTGTCGCGATAGAAGCCCACGGATCTTTCGAGGTCCTTCACGGTAAAGCTGAAGTGCGCGGTGCGAAGTCCCAGCATCTTATCTCCCTCTCCCCTGCGATTCTCCCGTGAGGGAGGCATATCCTGCACCGCAGAATACAGCATCCCTGGACCGTGTCAAGGGATGCCAGCCCTCGGTCTCCAGCCATTCTCCCGGCTCCCTAATTTACCAACACCTAAACCAAAGCCAAGGTGAAACCCGCGGGGTCTTTGGCTCGTGGTCCTGTACTGACGTGCCTTGATTCCCAGAGACCCCGCGGGTTTGGTTACCGCTTTACTTTAGTAACTATCACTTCTTGCCAAGCACTAGCCGCAGCTCCTGGTCCTGAAAGAAGACACGCAACTGCTGGAGGGACGGTCGCAGGTAGGGCTTCGTACTCGGGATGATGGCGTCCACTCTGCGTACCATGGCGCGCATGGCCACCAGAGCCCGCCTGGCCGGCACTGGGTTGCCTTTAGCCCGCGCCGCCAGCGCCTCCTTCACCATCTGGTCTGTCGAGGTTTCCACCCGGGTCACGAGAGTGTCCACGAGTCTCGGCTGCTTGCCGCTCTGGATTGCCTGATTCAGCTCCGCACCGCGCTGCGCGATCAGCTTGGCGCGGATATCAACCTGAGCCTCCGGTGCCCTGGCCAGGGCCAGCTGCAGCTGCTCGCGCACGGTCTTCACATGGTAAAGCGGACTGTCGGGTAGGCTGTCCGCCGCGGCGTAGTTGACCCCGAAGCCACCGCCAGCCAGCAGGAGCAGCACGACAATGGCTATGGTCAGGCCGCGGGCGAGCGGAATAGCCGCGAAGAACCGGCTGATCCGCGCAGCGACTCCAGTTCGTTGGCGACCGCGGACATCATCCAGCGAGGTCAGCAGCCTCTGCTCGAGCCTGGCCTGGAACTCCGGCGAGGGATCTCGGGCCAGCACACCTACACGCGCGGCTACCGGAACCAGGCGTGCGAGTTCCTCCCAATACTCCGCCGGGTAGTCACTCAAGCAGCGTTCCAGTAGCTCGCCCCGACCGACCCGTTCGCAGCACTCATCCAGTATCGCCGCGAAGCGTGCGTCTTCTTCCAGGCTCATCACGTTACTACTCTCTCTGCCCTGTCCAGCAGCCGGTGGAGGCTTGCCAGTGCCCGGTGGTGCAGCTGATTAACCGAATTGATGTTCTTGCCCACCACCTGCGCGGTTCGCTCGTTGTCGTAGCCAAGGACGTACTTGCAGACTATCACCTCGCGTTGGTCCGGGGTTAGCCTCTCCAGCGCCCCACGCACCTCGGCGCGCGCCTCCTGCAGTTCGGCGGCCTCGTCCGGCCGGGGCTGCTGAGAAGCCACCTCTTCCGCTTCTTCAAGGGGCGCAGAGGGCCGGCGGTACTTGCCGCGGAGCTGGTCAGCCAGCTTGTTGCGGGCAATCTGGAACAGCCACGCCATCAGGCTGCTCTCGTCCTCGGCCCGCAGCATCTGGATCGCCGTCAGCGCTGCCACGAAGACCTCCTGCGTTAGCTCCTCTACCTCTTCCACCCTGTCGACTCGAGCGGCAAGGTACCGATACACCGGACCAACGGCGAAGCGGTAAAGCTCGGCGAATGCCTCACGGTCGTAGCCTTTCGCCTGGTGGATAAGCCTGGCGATGTTGCCGGCCGGGTGTTGCAAGCCGTCCCCTTTCCTTAGTCCCGCACTTTCTTCTACCGCCCGAGATTATAGTCGCTATTTAACTCAAATATGTATGGGTGTTCCCACGAAACTTCCCCATTGGGTTTTCTAAAAGACGGGGTAAGGCAACTCCCCAGTAAGACACAGAGGGCAGGGAGACCCAAGCGCCACCATTTTCCTCGGCAAAGACGGCGCCCACCCGGCGACCAACCCGTTCACCCTGGATCGGTACTGAAGCAACCTATTGACCGATTGTCGATCATTCTCCTACAATGTGTAAGATGTGGGAGGCGCGGCGGGCGCCAGCGGCTGTTGGGAGGGATGGGATGGCTGGCGAAGGGGCCAGGGGCGGCGGTAACGTCCGAGCCTTCAGGCTGGGCGGTTCAGGGTTGGAGCGCGTCCTGGGCGAGTTGGAGGCCTCTATCATGGAGGCGGTCTGGCGTGCCGGTGAGGCATCCGTCCAGGAGGTGTGCGACGCCCTGGGGCCGGACCACAACTACAAGACTGTCATGACCGTCATGAACCGCCTCGCCACGAAGCGGCTTCTCTCCAGACATCGTGTCTCCAAAGCCTTCATCTACTCCGCCGTCGAAGATCGACAGTCCTTCCTTGACCATGTTTCTCATGGAGTAGCGGCCGGACTGGTGCGCGACTTCGGCGCAGCAGCCATAGCCCAGTTCGTGGATGCGGTAGGCGAGCTATCGCCCGAGGATCTGGCGCTGCTGGAGCAGTTGGTTCAGCAGAAGGTGGGAGGCAACCGCGGGGAATGAGGAGGCTCGCTTCGGCGACCAGGCCCCGTCCCGCCCTGACGCCGTTCGGGGCAGTTCTCCTGCTCGCCACCGTGGCAGGTACCGCCGCCACCGCGGCGGCTGCAGTTCTCACGGTTCGGGTGTTGATCCCCTTCGCCTCCGCGTGCGTCCAGGCATGTGCCCGCGACCCGTTCCTGATGACCACGGCGCGAGGAACCGCCGCCCTCTTCGTGGCGGCAGCCGCCAGCGGCCTGGGGGTGGGCGGCATAGTTTTGGTCAGGCAGATAACGGCGACCGGCAGGCTGGTACGGCGTATGGAACGTCTCTCCGTTTCACCGCCGCTCCATATGACAATGCTGGCCTCCGAGTTGGGCCTCCGAGACCGCCTCACCTATGTGTCGGATCTCGATCCCTACGCGTTCTGCTACGGCTTCGGGTCCCCTCGCGTCTGCATCAGCTCAGGGATGGTCGAGAGCCTCTCTATCGAAGAGCTACGGGCGGTCGTGCTCCACGAGAGCTTCCATCTGAGTCGGCGCGACCCGCTGAAGGTGCTGGCGAGCCGGATTTCTGCCGGCGTCCTCTACATGTTGCCACTGGCGGCTGATCTGCGAGATCGCTACCTGGTGGCGAAGGAGCTCCGGGCAGATGCGCACGTCGTGAGGGAGAGCTCGGCGCAGGTGCTGGCCGGGGCGTTGCTGAAGCTGTGCAGGAGTGGCAGCGGCCATTCGATGGCGGAGATGGCCACCGCCGCCGTCGGACCCTTCAGCGTCATGACCGCGCGGATCCATCATCTGGCGCGGGCGTCCGAGCCGTCGATGCCGCTGAGGTTCGGACGGGTCGCGGCGACGGCCGCCGTGGCGGGACTGGCGCTGGCGCTGACGGTGGGATCGGGCTACGCGGCGGACCGGTCGGCTCCAGCCGGAAAGTCTTGCTGCGTCTCGGTGACCTACTGCGACAGCGCGAGCGGAGCAAGGAGCAATCGGTGAGTCGGTCCTGTGGACGTAGGACGTACCAGCCAGGACCGAATTCCTGCCCGTTAGTCTTACACAGTGTAAGAGTTATGTTGCGCTAGTAGAGGGAGGAAGAGAGATGTCCAACAAACGCAGGGGTCAGTCGGGGACTACGGGAGCAAACGGCGACGGAGCCAGGGCGAGCCGCCTGGAAGAGAAACGGAGGCGCTTCGCCGAGGTTCGGGGCGACTCCGGACCCCGCTCGGGCGGCCTGAGGCCCACGACCTTCATCACCATCGGCGCCATTACCCTCGTCGTTGTCTTCGTCGCTGTCTTCGCCTTCCGAAGCGCGGACGAGGGTGCGAGCACGGCATCTGCGGCGGCTCTCCAGCAGGTCCCGGCGAGCACCGGCGCCGTCGGGGGCGGCAAGGTGACGATCTCGGTGGACGAGGTGAAAACCAAGAAGATCGTCGCCTGGGACTACAAGAGCGGGAACAAGACCATACCGCTGATGGCTTACGTAACCCCTTCCGGCGCGTTGAAGATCGCCGTGCGCGAGTGCGAGCCGTGCAACGGCTTCAGCTTCCACATCGAGGGCAATCAGATCGTCTGTGACACCTGCGGGACGCGCTGGGACCTGGAGACCTCCAGGGGGATCTCCGGCGGCTGCCAGGGCTATCCGCCCCAGGTGCTGCCCAGCAGCATAGCGGGCGGCAAGATCACCGTGGACGAGTCCAGGGTCGCCAGCTGGACGCCCAGGGTCTGAACCCAGAACCAATTGGAGCGTTCAAGAATGCGCCTGAGTACGATATCGCTGAACAACTTGAGGCGGCGTAGGGCCAAGGCGTTGATGTTGATAGCGGGGCTGGCCGTCGGGGTCGCCACGGTGGTGAGCATGCTGGCCATCACGACGGCGATGCGGGCAGACACCGAGAAGAAGATCGACCAGTACGGCGCCAACATCCTGGTGCAGCCTCGCTCCGACGACCTCTCCCTCAGCTATGGCGGGGTGGCGGTGGGCGTCAGCACCGCAGTTGCCGAGCTGACCTCCGCCGACGTCGCCTCCATCCGGACCATAAAGAACAAGGAGAACATAGCCACTGTCGCGCCCAAGCTGCTCAGTCCCGTGGAGGTGGGCGGCACGCGGGCCCTTCTGGTGGGGGTCGATTTCCAGCAGGAGTTGAAGCTGAAGAAGTGGTGGAACTGGGAGGGCAAGCTCCCAAACGCTCCTGATCAGATCATCTTGGGGCAGGAGGCGGCAGCCCGTCTCAAGGCTATGCCGGGCAGCAGGCTGGAGATTCTGGGCAAACAGTTCAACGTCGCCGCCGTTCTGGACGCCACCGGCGGCCAGGATGACAGTCTCCTGTACGCGGATCTTGGGACGGTACAGACCC
>JAJYKO010000296.1 GCA_021788565.1 Chloroflexota bacterium | reverse complement strand
CCACCATCCTCAAGTGGAAAATCTGCTCTGAGTACCAGTTGGATGCGAAAGGCAACGCTGACTAGCACTGCCACCAGTGCAAAGAGCGGAACAAGGCCTACCCCTTTTGCCCTCGCGCGGATTAGAGGGGGCGCTGACTGGCGCTCGATGGCGATCAACCTGCAACCTCCAGGTGGCAGATCATAGCATGCCCGCCCAGGTTACGAATCAGACAGAATTGTAAGCATCCCTGTAGAGCCGGCTGTAATGAGCGCCGCCGGGGCCCGGACTAGCAACAACGAATATCTGCGCACTCACACGCATGTCTCCACGGCAACCGTCAGGAGAGCACACCAGCTGTGAAGTATAGCTGCAGACCAAGCGCAGGGTAGCGTTGAACCGTCAGCCAGCTGAGGCTCCAGACGTCGTTGATCACCATTGGTAACCGCGGTGATGGAGCGTTTGCAGCTTACAGAGTGACAAGAACGATTAAAGAACTGTCGGGTTCGCCCCTGCGGCTGCAGTAGTATGATCTCCTACCGGGGCTGAGTTCGCGAGGCGATTACCGCCGAGCCAGGCGTATCGATCGGGCGCATAGGCTGACAACAGACAATCTGCAGGAGACTTCTAGGTGGACACCACTGGATTCGGCAGTACCTCCGCGTGGTACAGGGAGATGTCTGCCCTGCGTTGGATCAACCGTGTCGAGGCAAGGCTTGCCCCGACACTTGCGCTGTCAGGTATAGCTATAGGTATCGTCATCCGGGCCCAGTTCGCCCTTGTAGGAGACTTTCCACTTGGAGACGGTGGGTTGTTCTACGCGATGGCCCGGGATATTCAACGGGCCGGATATGCGCTTCCCCTGTACACCTCATACAATAATGCCAATATCCCGTTTGCATATCCTCCTCTGCAGATCTGGCTGGCCGCCGTACTGGATGGCTACACCCCTATGACCCTGCTCACCATAATGCGCCTGTCGCCCCTCGCCGCCAGCGTCCTCACGGTTGGAGCTTTCTATTTGGTGGCACGTGAACTCCTGAGTCACCGAAACGAAGCCGCCATGGCCGCAGCTGCGTTCGCCCTCACCCCGGGCAGCTTTTACTGGCCGCTGATGGGGGGTGGATTGACGCGATCCTGGGGCTTCTTGTTCGCGCTCCTCACCATCGCCCAGGTGATTCGAATGTATCGCGATGGAAAAACACGGCAGAAAATCTCTGCGTCGATTCTGGCCGCACTGACGACCACGAGCCATCCGGGCGCGGCCTTCTTTGCGGCGATCGCATGTGCTTTGCTGTTTCTATCTAAGGGAAGAAGCAAAGCGGGTGCACTCTCCTCTCTCGTCGTGGCTTTCGGAGCTGCGGTGCTGTCGGCGCCATGGTGGCTCTCCGTGCTACTGCGTCTAGGTCCCCTTCCTTTCGGTAGTGCTATGGGTCAGGGGTCGTCTCGTCTCTTGGCCCTCATCTATCTCTTGTTGCCTGGTCTGATGCAGTTCAACGTCTCGTTGGTCGCCGAGTTCTTGGCAGTCTTGGGGTGCATGTCGGCGGTAACCGACAGGAGATACCTTGTCCCCGGGTGGCTAGCCGCAATGGTTGCTCTCGAGCCGAGGGAGTTCGAGTGGTACTCCGTGGTGCCATTATCGCTCCTGGCTGGCATTGGTGCCGCATACCTCCTCAAGTCCGCTGTTCTTGCGAAGCCAGCGGCAAGCCCTGTGAAGACGTTGGCTCTCTGCTTGAGCCTCGCGATGCTGGCGATCGCAACGCTGTCCGGAGAGCTTACCAGAGCGGCGTTGTCGCCCCTCAGTGCCGATGAACGAGCTGCGATGGCCTGGGTGAAGTCGAACACGCCAGCAACCAGCTCATTCCTAGTGCTCGGGTCTGACGCTCCGTCCAGAATCGATAGCGAATGGTTTCCGGCGCTGACCGGAAGAGTAAGCGTGGCCACCCATCAGGGATATGAATGGCGTGGAATTGCAGAGTTCAGTCGGCGCGGTGCTCTCTACAACGCAGCGCTCTCCTGCGTCGCAAGCGGAACGCAGTGCTTAAACAGACTGGCTTCGAGCAACGGCATCTACTTCGATCACATATTTCTTTCTCCGCCTTTGAAGCAGTCGCTGCTCGGGCGAGAGCTACAACGCGACCCTAGTTATGTCATGATCTACGATAGTCCAGGGGCCTCCATCTTCAGCAGATCGGGCACGGAGTCATCGACGCCGTGGGGAACCGCAGGGCGGAGCAGCCAGTGACAGCGTTGCGGCTGCCGGCCGGCGGGACGCCATTTGCCCTGCATGGGCTGCCGAGGCCCTGGCCCCTGGCACCGCAAGGCTTGGACGTCGCGAGGCGGAGCATTGGGGCGCAATTTCAGGTGTATGATCTCAGCCCAAGTCATCGAGAAAGAGCACAGTGAGGAGGCCACGGCCGTGCACAAGCCGGTAACAGTCGTTGCTCGTCCCGGACGGAAGTTACTCACCAATTAGGCGGGGCGGCCGGGGATCGGATTTCGGACGGTCGGGAATTGGATGGCGATGAGGGTCGGCAGCCGGCGGTGCGGAGACAGGACCTGTGGAGTAGATGGTCCCCTGAACTGGTGATACCGCAGATACCGTAAGGAAATAAGGAAATCAATGACGGGGCGCCCCGTGGCGCACCTGGTCTCGCGCGTCAACGTTAATGAAGAATATCACCCGCGATGTGGTCCTGACCTGCGCGGCCCCAACCGTGAGCCGCCGCAAAGTCAAGACGCCACAACCGTCCTCGACATGGAACCCCAGCACACTCCGTCAGCCAGCACCGGCTGGTGGGGCTGGCACGTTGCAGCGCCGCCCCACGGGCCGCTCCTCGTGGTTCTCAGCCTGATCGCGTGGATTACCTGGCCCGCTGAGTGAGCGGGCTGGCGCCGGTTGGTGCCCCGCGCGCTCAGCGGGCCACCTCGCGGAGGATCGTCGCCAGGGTCACGACGTAGAGCCAACAAGGCAGGGAGGTGATGCTCGGCAGCAACTGCTAGATCGCATACAAGCCGTATGCGGGCACCGTGATTAGGACAGCGGCGACTCCGATGGGCAGGGTCCGGGGAGACTGTTGTGACGACGGCTAGCAAGCACAGCGTCAAATAGCATAGCGTAAGGTATATGCTATCGAGCCCGTGCGTCATCCTCCAGAGGGGCTCGATACTGAGGGACAGGGGATCTCGAGCAATGTTGGGCGAGGCAAATAGGTGAGAAAGAGCGCTGGTAGCGCGCCAGACTCGGCAGGAATGGCCGCCCCAACCTTAACCCATGTACGGCCATTGAGGCTCGAGAGCGGTACGCAGAGGTCTCCCACATCCACCGGAGCCTGCTCGGGCGAGTTCTACGTCTGCCCGGCCCATCGCACCGTATCGCTCGCCTGCTACAGGCTGCCGCCTGCACTGGAGGTCCGGTCAAGCCACACGACCAAGGCGCCCAGCGCGAGCATGGCGACCGTCGGCATGAGACTCAGAAGCGCCAGTCCGAAGGGCAACGTTACGCCTGAACCGGACGGTCGGCCGCCCAGCAAGGTTGCTAACGCCAGCCAATTCTCCGGAGCCAGCGAGAGGAGGCTGCCCACGAGGAGGGCCGCGTTGGTCTCGCGGGAGGGAAAGCGGGTACTCGCGAGACGCCTGACTACGTAGGCCAGGGGGATAACAAGAAGCACCAGGTAGTGGTCCCATGCGAGGGGGCTCACGAGCACACCTACCACTGCGAAGAGCGCGAAGCCACCCTCGAGGCTTATGCGTCTAGCGAGCCAGCAGGCGCCGAACACCAGAATTAGAGGCAGGGCGATACTACTGACGGCGGCGAGCTGGGATGATGCAGCCAGAGGGGGAACCGCCAGCCCGGGAAACGCGGGCGATCCGGTCCCGGAAAAGAGCCTGGTGCCCACCGTCCATATGGAGGTGTTATTGACGGCACCTCCATATAGAGCGTCCACCTCAGGCAGCACATCCCGAAAATAGAACACCAGCATTGGCGGGCCGAGAACGATGCCGGCGATGGTCCAACCGGCGACAGCGGTGCCGGCAACTGCTGCCAGCGGTCGCCACTGTCTGCGCGCCAAAAACAGCAGCGCGAAGGGCCAGAAGATTAGCTTCAGGATTACGGCCAGCCCAATCAGCACACCGGCGAGCCCCGGACGGGCGCGTTGGAGGGCGAACAGCGCCCCCGTCCCGAGCGCGAGCATCGGGATGTTGAGCTGACCGGAGGCGAGGTCCGACATGAAGGGGTACCACGCCACCAGCATGACCGCGGCGGCCGCGGCCAGCAGCAGGTGGAGGCGCGCCCCGAAGCAACGCGCGAGCAGCGAAACCGACAGGACGAGGAGGGAGAGACTGAGGCCCAGCCAGCAAGTGAGGGCTTCGCTGTAACTCAGAAGGCCTAGGGGCCAGAATAGCAGGATTGCGGTTGGCGGGTGCGGCGTGGGGAGCGGGAACGCCGATGACATGCCGAGGAAGCGTAGGGCAAGGTCGTTGACGGAAGCATAGGGATCCATTCCCGAGAGGAAGGCCCGGGCCGCCACCTATTCCTGGACGAAGTCCCTGCGGACCGCAATCGACGGCTCCAGGTTGTCAAGGACGACGTTTCGGATAGCTCCGATGCCCACCCAGAGCAGGGGTACGCTGAGAACAAGTCGAAGGGTCCTGGCCTGTCGCGACCGCGAGAACAGGAGACCGTGGAGGACGTGCGATTTCGCCTGGGTGCCGCCCCCGATGCACATAGTCGGCTGGGTGACATTGGCGTCGGGCAAGATCATCTCCTCCGTCGCGCTATACCTCATGGTTCCACCCCCTGGTGGCCAGGATCATAGGTCAACCTGGTGTACATGCGCCATTAATTGCCTGTCGCTCGTGGATTACAGAGCGTTAATGCTTTGCGAGCGACCGGGCCAAAGTGACACCCTTCAGTCTGGGGTGACGCGGCCGCGCTGAGGGGCTCCATATGCGGTGGGAGCTGGTTGTATTCAGGAGTGGCACTCTTAGTGTTGGCTACGGCCAGCGGCACGCCGATAACGGCGGAGTTGGGTGGGCAGGCGCCTACTTCCATTTCGCGTGGGGAACTGCCTCCACCTTTCGGTAGAGTCTGTTCCGGTCGCCTGTTGGCACCGGCGAAGAAGCCCATTTCCACTCCCCGAAAAGATAGGACCCATCCACCAGCCTGGCCACTAAACCAGAGCCAAGGTGAAACCCGCGGGGTCTCTGGGGATCAAGGCGTGCCAATACAGGACCACGAGCCAAAGACCCCGCGGGTTTGGTCGCCGCTTCACTTTAGGTCGGTCTCCGTATGGTGATCGCGCGTCCACCAGCGTCCCATCCCCACGATGCCCGGCAACGAGTATCTTGAGGCGAATCGCCTGAGGGCATGGTTCACGACGGTGGTGGCACTTGTAGCGTCGCCCCTCGTGGGCGACGTGGCTACCCGTCGGGGACAAGCCCCGACGCTACATGAGGCGACTGTTACCGCATCTACCCCTCGGTGTGGACCATGCCTCTCCTCATCTGCTCGTGGCAGATCCTTCCGAACAGGTGGAAGCCTGTATTCGGAGATCCCCGCGCGACTGGAAGTCGCCGGCTCCCTCCCTGGCCAAGTCCGCCTGCGCGGACTGCCTGACTCGCGAAGGCTAATTTTGCGAGGAGAGGGCGGATGTACGGACTGTAATGAAGACTGGATGACGCCGGCAGGCCCGGGGAGCCGCTTTCCTGGCCGTTTCCACGCACGTATTCTCTCGCTGGGGCCATCTCACGCAGCCGAGGCATCTTTTCCTCCTATGGTTTCGGGCGCCGCGAAAGCTGGCCCGAAGCTGATTAGCCGTCAAGTCTCTGACTAACCTGTCACCTGTTGCTGCCCGGACTGTCATATTCTCATCACGCTTCTACAAGAGAATTGTGCAAGTTAGAAGTCCTACAAGCGTGTGCAGCCTTTGGAGTCCGCGTTGGAGCGCGAAGTTGCGTGACCCAGGGTGCGGCACCCCAGTTGGTGGGAAGGAGAGCAATCATCATGAAACGAAACCGGTTCTTCGGAGCGCTGGGCGGTAGGTTCCTGGCGCTGGCTCTCGTGGGAGTTGTGGCCCTGGCCGGCACCTCTACCCAGACGGCCATGGGGAGCGTGAGCCAGAGTCAGGCGCCTTCGATAACCGTCTCGAAGGTCATGTGTTCACAGCTTCCCGGAAAGCAGAACACGCCCAATTGTGATCGCGACAACAGCCTGGCCGGCTACACGATCCACTACGATGTTTTTGCGGGACAGTCTGATTCCGGTTCTACGGTGGACAAGATCGATCTGGTGCTCGGCAATAATGCCGGCGGCGGTGGCAACCAGGGAAACGGTAGCGAGGGCACCAAGTCTACGACCGCTGCTCTCACAGTCGGCGACACTTATACAGTGTGCGAAGTTCCAGAGGCGTCCAATGGGAGCAATACAGTTTCGCTGGTTGCTCAGCCCAGACCCGACGCCTCGACAGGAGGAACTTATCAAAAGAATCAGCCCTACTCCAACTGTATTGTCGTCACGCTCACGGGCAACGGCAATGCGTCACTGAAATTCCTAGATCAGCAGGCGCCCGGCAAGATCACCGTGAAGAAGGTGGTGGTCAACACCGGCGGCGGGACCGCGACGGCCAGCGACTTCTCCTTCCAGGTCAACGGGGGCACGGCTCAGCCCTTCAACAGCAATGGGACCAACAACCTCACGGTCAACGCCGGCACCTACTCAATCACCGAGCAAACAGTTCAGAACTACACCGCGAGCTACAACAACTGCTCCAACGTGGCAATAGCTGCCGGAGGCACCGCAACCTGCACCATCACCAACACCTACCAGCCGCCAACACCACCACCGCCCGCACAGACCGGCACTCTCAAGGTGTGCAAGATGGT
>JAJYKO010000295.1 GCA_021788565.1 Chloroflexota bacterium | reverse complement strand
ATCGGGCTCGACTATCTCTCTTTGAGCCTCCCGGCAAAGTTGTCCTTGAGTTGAACTGATGCGACCCTCTCGCTCCATGCCGAAGTGCAAATGACTGATGTCAAGGATCGTGGAACAGACGTACTCGACCTTGATCCACGGGCTGCCGGTAGCTGCTGACTTAGATTGGTGCCCTCTTGAGATACGGTGCGCCCGTACCCCCTGGAGAGCAGAACAACAAAAGGAGGTATCACCAAGGCCAAGGGTATTGGCATCGAAGGAATTGGCCCTGACCAGGGAACTCCCTGTCAATCAAGGGCCTCGACCGTGGCGAGCCGAACGATGACGTTGCGGCGGGTTAGAGGGGACCACCTGAGGAAGCGAGGGGGTGCCCCGTCACCCTTTGAGGTCGACGGTACGACAAGCGGCCTCAGAGCAGGTTTTCCGTAACCGGTTGGAAGGGTAACCAATTTTGGAGGGTGAAGATGGAGAACCGCGACGAAATTAGTCTTGAGAGCGTGCATAAGACGCACATCACGCGAAGGCAACTACTTCTCGGCCTGACAGCAGGCGCTGCCTCAGTTCTGGCAGCGGCCTGCGCATCCAGCGCTCCTGCTTCGCCGACCGCTGCTCCGGCAGCGCCGACAAAGGCCCCAGCCGCCGCTCCGACGACGGCCGCTGCCCCAACCGCGGCAGCGGCTGCCCCAACCAGCGGCGCCGCAGCGGCTCCCACCGCGGCCGCGGGGGCGTCTACCAAGAAGCTGACTATCGACCTCTCCAACTCCTACATCGGCAACAAGTGGCGGATCGAGATGGTCAACGTCTTCCGAGCTGCTGTTGGCATGCCGCCGTATACCACGCAGGTGAGCAGCCAGATCTTCAGCTCAGGAAACGACGTCAGCGCGCAGACGCAGCAACTCTCGAACATGATCTCACAGCATCCGGATGCCATTCTGATCGACGCGGCCTCGCCTACCGGCCTCAACGGTATTGTCGGGCAAGCCGTTTCCAAGGGCATCCTGGTGATCTCCTTTGACAACACGGTGACAGCGCCGAACACCTACAAGGTCAACACCGACCAGTTCGCGTTCGGCCAGCAGTTGGCGCAGTTCCTGGCCGACCATCTGAAAGGCACAGGCAACGTGATCATGGTCACCGGTGTTGCCGGTACCGAGGTTGATACGCAGCGGAACGCGGGCGCCGACGCGGTATGGAAGAAATACCCGAACATCAAGGTAGTCAACCGCTACACGGGCATGTGGGACTCTGCCACCGCCGAGCGCAACACGGCCGCTGTCCTGCCCTCTCTGCCCAAGATCGATGGCATTTGGTGCCAGGGTGGCACCGACGGAGTGTTGAAGGCTTTCATCGCAGCCAAGAGGACCCCACTTCCAGTAACCGCTGGAGAGGCCGAAAACGGCTACCGCAAGTTCCTCCTCGGTGGTTACATGGGCCAACCGAAGGTCACCGGTATCTCGATTGGCCAGCCCCCCTACCTCAGCGTAGTGGCGTTGGAACTCGCCCGTGAGATCCTTCAAGGGACGCACCCGAAGGCAGACATCACCCTGCCGTTCCCGGTCGTCACAACAGACACGGTCAAATCGGGCGTGAACGTATTCCCCGATCAGGAGGATAGCTTCTTCGCCGACTTCACCGATAGCGGACCCAACGCGGTGGTACAACTCTGTATAGACGCGGGATTGAGTGGAACCCCGTGCCCCGGTACGCTAGACGTGAAGCTGCCAAAGTAACAAGAGAGAAACAACTATGCAATGAAGGGTGAGTATCCATAGATGGAGCAGTCTCCAGCAGCCTCTTCCGTTGAGCGCGTACCGGCTGAGCGTGTACCGGCGATCGAAGGACTGGGAATATCCAAGTCCTTCGGCGCAGTCCAGGCATTGCTGAACGCTGACTTCGAGGCCGGCTTCGGTGAGGTGCACGCACTGGTTGGGGAGAACGGAGCCGGCAAGAGTACCATGATCAAGATCCTGAGTGGGGTACTCCATCCTGACTCAGGCACCATTCGGGTCAAAGGCCAGCAGGTCCACCTGGACAACCCACAGTCGGCTCAGAGGCTCGGGATCGGCACGGTGTTCCAGGAACTCACCCTCATGCCGTGGATGACCGTGGCGGAGAACCTGCTTCTCCGCCACGAGCCCCGCGGCACTCTCGGACTGATCAGACAGGGCCAGATGGAGAGCCGGACCGAGGAGATCCTCTTCGGGCTCGGGGTGGAGAACATCGATCCTCTGGAACTCGTTGCCAACCTGTCCCTGGCTCAGCAACAGATCATCGAGATCGCTCATGCCGTAATCCGCAACCCGGACATTCTTTTCATGGACGAGCCCACCTCATCTCTCGCGGAGCGGGAGGTAAACTGGCTATTTGATCTCATCAGAAGACTGAAACAGGATGGCAAGTGCGTCATTTTCACGTCCCACCGCTGGAAAGAGGTAGAGAGCATTGCCGACAGGATCACCATCTACAGGAACGGCGCCAACGTAGGAAGCTATGAGAAGCTGGACGAGGGAGATGCCATTACCCTGATGACGGGGCGCCGCGTGGATGCAATCTACCCGCAGATACCCCCGGTCCAAGCCGACGGCCTCGCTATGCAGGCCAAGGATCTGACGAGCACAGGCGTGAACGGAGTCTCCTTTGATGTGAGGAAAGGCGAAATCCTGGGAGTCGGTGGCCTGGCGGGACAGGGGCACCGAGAGCTGTTCCTCACCCTGTTCGGCGTCGACCACCTCAGCCACGGCCGGATTACCGTAGCCGGCAATCCGGTCAAGATCCGCAGCCCGCGCGACGCCATACGGGCGGGGCTCGGGATCGCCCTGGTTCCCGAAGATCGCAAGCGGGAAGGATTACTCCTCCCGATGTCCACCAAGGACAATTTGACTCTTCCTATCTTGAGCCGAATCTCCAGGATCGGAGTTTTACGACAGCGGATCGAGCACCAAATGGCCGCGCGAATGATCGATCAACTCCAGGTGCGGGTCTCGACACCCAGTCGCCCAGTTCGTACCTTGAGCGGTGGCAATCAGCAGAAGGTCTTGATCGGGCGATGGCTGCTGGCCGATTCGCGGATACTCCTTCTGTACGACGTCACCCGTGGAGTCGACATCGCGACCAAGCATGATATCTACAGCCTTATGATTCGGTTGGCTGCCGAGGGCCGTTCCATACTCTATTACTCTAGCGACACGGAGGAACTCGCTCATCTTTCCCACCGGGTGCTTGTGCTCCGAGAGGGTAGAGTAGCAGCCGAATTGAGTGGTCCGAACATCGACGCGGAGGAGATCGTTGCTGCTTCAGTCCGAGAAAACGTCACCGCGTAGTCGCGCACAGAGGGGTTTTCGGCCCCGACAGGTGCACTTCATCGCCCAGAACGTGCCCTTGATTCTGGCCGTGTTGATACTGGTGGGCACCTTCCTGCTGTACGGCGTGTTGTTCTACGTGAATCAACACAGGTTACCCAGCAATTTCGAGATCACGACCGCTGTCAACAACTCTCTCCCTCTTGCGCTGGCCGCCGTCGGTCAGACGATGGTTGTGCTCACGGGCGGCATCGATCTTTCCGTGGGAGGCATGATCGACCTGGCCAACGCTCTGGCGGCCATCAACATGCAGAGCAACTTACCCAGCATCGTTGAATGGACTTTCATTATCCTGGCGGTTGGTGCGGCTGGCGGACTTCTGAATGGTCTGTTCGTAGTTTTTGGTAGGCTTCAGCCGATCCTGGTCACCCTGGCCACGTTGTCCATCTATCAGGGGATAGCCATCAGGGTACTGCCGTCTCCCGGCGGTGCCGTTCCCCCCGCGCTCACCACGGTACTAACCAACCCGGCAGCACCGACAGGGCTGATTCCCCTGGCGATATTGATCGGGCTCTGGCTGCTATTCAAGAGAACGCCCCTGGGAGTCGGCATTTTCGCCATCGGCAATGATGAGCAGGCGGCCCGTGCTAATGGCGTGCCGGTGATGGTGACCAAGCTGGGAGCCTACGTGCTGGGAGGAATGCTCGCCGCGCTGGCGGGGCTCTTCCTCGCTGCCACCACCACTTCGGGCGACGCCACCGCTGGGAACGTATTTACCCTGACTTCCATCGCCGCGACCGTGCTGGGTGGGGTGAGCCTGATGGGAGGGCGGGGTAGCGCCATGGGGAGCATAGCAGGCGCCTTCATACTGACCGTCCTGATCAACGTTCTGTTCTTCGCCAATATCAACCCGCTTTACCAGTCGTTCTATCAAGGCCTGTTCCTCATTCTGGCCGTCGTGATCAGTTCGCTGGTCGGAATCTACTTGAGGAGGAGACGATGATCGGCCAGCTGACTCGTTTGCCACAGCGGTTGGAACGGTTCGGACTAACCACCGACCGCCGCCGCATCGTTTATGCGTTTGCCGCGGCGATCATACTGTTCGCCCTCGGGCAACTGGTTCACCCCGGCTTCGCGGGTATCAACAGCATCGAATCGGTGCTGATTGTCGCTTCGTTCGTCGGCCTCGTCGCCGCCGGTCAGACCTTCGTCGTGCTGATCGGTGGAATCGACCTATCCGTTCCGTGGGTGTTGAACGGTGCGGCCATATTGTTGGTCACGTCGTCTCTCGGCCTGAACAGCCACGCACTCTACGGGATTGCCCTGACCCTCGGGATGGGGCTCGCCGTGGGACTGGTCAATGGATTGGGAGTGGCGTTGCTTTCGGTTCCTGCCGTCGTGATGACGTTGGGCATGAACGGCGTGGTACAGGGCCTCGCACTGGGCCTCAGCGAGGGGATGACCTGTCCAACCTGCGCTTCCTATGCCCCGCCCTTCGTTCAAAGCCTCGTGCACGGCAGCGTGCTGGGGATCCCCACGGAACTTCTGTTCTGGCTGGCGGTTATCCTTGTGGTCACCTTCGCGCTCAGCTACACCACGTTTGGCCGCCGCACCTACGCGGTGGGCAACAACCCCACGGCCAGCTACCTCGCCGGCATCAACGTCCGGCTGGTGACCATCATACTCTACATGCTGAGTGGCATGTTTGCGGCGCTGGCCGGCATCATACTGGTGGGCTTCGGGGGCCAGGCATCGCTGGGAATGGGGGACCCATACCTGTTCCAATCCATTGCGGCGGTTGTCATCGGGGGTGTGTACATCCTCGGGGGCCGTGGCAGCTACCTGGGAACGGCCGCGGGAGCAGCCAGTCTGGTGACGCTGGTCACCGTTCTGATGACGGTCAACATGCCTGAATACGGCCGCAGCATCATCTACGGCGTGGTGATACTGATCCTGCTTCTGCTGTACGGCCGAGAAGAGGTCGAAGGTTAAGCGCTTCCATGGGCAGTTCATCTATCAGGCGGTAAATCCAGGGAGGTATCGAGGATGCCAATCGCGGAACCTTCCGAAAGCTTGAGCAAGCTCACAGACCTGCTCGGCGGCTTTCGGATCGTTGATCTGAGCCACGCTCTCGAAGAGAACATGCCGATTTGGCCAACCCTGTCCAAGTTCTATCACACCCTCTGGCTTTCCACGAGCTTTGGCGATAACGCGACGGCCTACCAGGTGATGTTCAACGAGCACACCGGCACTCACGTGGATGCCACTGGCCATTTCATGCCAACCAACCACCCTGAGCATCGTTGGATAGACCAGATCCCGCCGGACAAATGGATGGGAAGGGCGGCAGTTGTGGACTGTCACGACGTCCCCCTCAACGGCTCGGTGCCGGCAAGCAAGATCCTGGGGTGGGAGAGCGGCAACGGGCCGGTCCACAACGGGGATATCGTGATCTTCAATTACGGCTGGGACAGCAGATGGGCAACTCGGCCTAACGACAAGGCTTCGCTGCAAGACTGGCCCGGCCTCGCGCCAGACTGCGTCGAGTTGTTGCTCAAGCGGGGTGTGAAGGCGATTGGAGTGGACACCCCTTCCCCCGACAACTACGGGGTCGCGCTCGAGGTCGTCCACCATGAACTTCTGAGCCACGGAGTCCTGGTGATCGAGAACCTCGCAAACCTCGATCAGGTGACGCCGTCGTGCTACTTGATTGCGCTACCCCTGCCGATAAAAGAGGGCACCGGGTCGCCGGTTCGCGCCGTTGCCCTGGTTCCACGATAGGGAGGATTTGTCGTTGACACGATTTCTGCGGATGTCCTACGACGTCACCGGCGAGGCCCCGGGTTGGCCTGGAAATCCGACGTACTCTCGTAGGCAGTTCACCGCTCTCGAGAAAGGTGACATCGCCAACACCTACGACCTGATCCTATTCAATCACTTCGGTACTCACCTGGACGCACCGAACCACTTTAACCCAGGCGGTATTACTCTCGACAAAGTCCCGGTAGACCGCTTCATTTACGAGCGACCGCTGCTGCTCGACATACCTAAAGGAGACAGCGAGCTAGTCACCAGACAGGATCTGGAGCCGTTTGCGGCACAGCTTCGCGACAGCGACCTGCTGCTGATCCGCGCCGGGTGGGGATCCATCCGACGAAGCGAACCGAGTCGCTACGCGTTTGAGGGTCCGGGCATCTCCCCTGAGGCCTGCTCCTACCTGGTAGACGAATTTCGAAAACTCAAAGCGCTTGGAATGGATTTCATCTCACTGGCGGCCTACAGAAAGGCAGATCCGGAAGGGGTTGCGGCCCACCAGATCATGTGCGGGATGCACAACCCGGATCACTTCGTGATCATCCTCGAGGATGTGAACCTGGAGTCACTTCCAAAATCGATCGGGCGTGTCTTCGCCCTACCGCTCTTCGTGGAGGGGATCGACGGAGGTCCCTGCACCATCGTTGCCGAGATCGCCGACTGAAACGAGTAGGAGCCTTGTCCCACCTGTCACGGGACCGTGACAGGTGGGACAAGGCTCCTACGCTATTCTCCCAGTCGCCGGCAGGAGCCA